>NZ_JAPFQV010000011.1:0-109750 GCF_033804685.1 Micromonospora sp. RTP1Z1 | reverse complement strand
GGCCGACGGCCGGCAGCTCTGGCGGGTCGACGTGCCGGGCGGCTGCCGTACCGACGTGGGAACCACGGCGACCGGCGAGCTGGTCGCGGTCGACGGCTGCGCCAGCCCGACGACGGTCGAGTTCCGGGACGCGGCGACCGGGGCGGTACGCACCCGCTGGCACCCCCCGGGCGGCGGTAGGGGACTGGTGGTGACCCCGGTGGGCTGCGGCGGCGGGCACTCGGAGTGCCGGGGGATGCGCACCACGGGGTCGGGTGACGACGCCGGCCGGGGTTGGCTGATCGGGGCCGGCGAGCCGGTCGCCGCGCCCGCCCTGGACGGGCCGGACGCCGAACTCGCCGGCGAACGGGCGGTCGGCAGCACCGGTGGGGTGCTGACCGGCCGGTCGGCGCGGACCGGCGCGGAGCTGTGGCGGCGGGCCGACCTCGGGCCGGTGCGGATCATCGCCGTGCAGCCCGGGCGGGTGCACCTGCTGACCGAGCGGAACGACCTGGTCACCCTCGATCCAAGTACCGGCGCCGAGCGGTCCCGCTTCGCGATGGACATCGGCCACGACGGCGTCGACTGGGTGCCCGGGCGGGCCTACGCGGCGGACGGCTACCTCGCCGTGGAACGGCTCCGGGAGAACGCCACCGCGGACTCCGACGACCAGGCGTACTTCCTGATGTCGGAGGCGGTGCTGCTCGCCGCGACCTGACCGGGGTCGGGTCGCGGCGAGCGGCCCGGTCAGGCCAGCGCCGACTCGGCGGCGGCGAGGAAGGCGTCGTTCTCCGCGGGGGTGCCGATGGTGACCCGGACCCCGTTGCCGGCGAACGGCCGGACGATCACGCCGCGGGCCTCGCACGCCTTGCCGAACTCCACCGCCCGCTCGCCGAGCGGCAGCCAGACGAAGTTGGCCTGGCTGGACGGCACGTCGGGGACGAACTTGCGCAGCGCCTCGGTGGCCCGGTCCCGTTCGGCGACGACCAGCGCGCACCGGCGCTCCACCTCGTCGGCCTGGGCCAGCGCGGCCAGCGCGCCCGCCTGGGCGGCCGTGCTGGTGGAGAAGGGCGTGACCACCTTGCGGACGGCGGCGGCCACCTCCGGGGCGGCGACGAGGAAACCGATCCGCAGCCCCGCCAGGCCCCACGCCTTGGAGAGGGTGCGCAGCACGACGACGTTCGGCCGGTCCAGGTAGGTCAGGCCGTCCGGCACCTCGGGGTCGGTGACGAACTCCCGGTACGCCTCGTCGATCACCACCAGCACGTCGTCCGGCACCGCGTCGAGGAAGCGGTCCAGCTCCGCCTTGCGGACGGCCGTGCCGGTCGGGTTGTTGGGGTTGCAGACCAGGATCATCCGGGTCCGGTCGGTCACCGCCGCGGCCATCGAGGCCAGGTCGTGGCCGTGCCCGGCGTCGTTGGGCACCCGCACGCTGGTCGCGCCGCTGGTCGCCGCGATGATCGGGTACGCCTCGAACGACCGCCACGAGTAGACGAGCTCGTCGCCGGGGAGGCAGGTGGCCCGGACCAGGTGCTCGGCCAGCGCCACCGAGCCGCAGCCGGTGGCGATCCGGTCGGCGTCCACGCCGTACCGCTCGGCCAGGGCCTGGCGCAGCGCGACCACCCCCATGTCCGGGTAGCGGTGCGAGCTGGCGACCGCCTCGGCGACCGCCTCCACCACGCCGGGCAGCGGGCCGTACGGGACCTCGTTGCTGGCCAGCTTGATCGCCTCGGGCAGGCCAAGCTCGCGGGCCAGGTCGACCGGGCTCCGGCCGGGCACGTAGTTGGGGAGCGCGTCGAGGTCGGCGCGGGTCAGCCGCAGCGGCGGCTGGTGACGTCCGGTGTCGGTCATGGGGTGTCTCCCGGGGGGTTGGCGCGGTCGCGCGGGGCGGTACGGGTGTCGGGCGTGGCGGCGCGGGGCACCTGGACCACCACGGTCCGCGCGCGCTTGTCGTGCAGCGCCTGGCGCAGCGGATGGTCGAAGAGCGGGGAGACCGCGTCGACGAACTGGAGCAGCAGGCCGAAACCGGCGCAGTACCAGAGCAGGGTGGGCAGGCCGAGGGTGCTCCACCGCCGAGTCGCCCGGCCGAAGCCGAGCGGCGCGTCGGCCTCGATCGGCAGCGCCCGGACCCGCATCACCCGCTTGCCGAAGGTCTGCCCGCGGGCCGCCATCGACGGCACCTCGTAGGCGAACCACAGCGCGGCGGCGATCAGCAGGATGACGAACCACAGCGCGTCGGTCTGCGCGCCGGCGGGCGCTGGCGGCGCGGTGGTGGTGTCACCCGTCTCGGCCCGCCGCCAGAGCTCCTGCCAGAAGGGAGCGACCTCAGCGATGAGGCGCCAGACGAACCAGCCGTTCACTGCGACGTTGAGCAGGAACAGGATGCCGAAGTCGATCAGGCGGGCGACCAGGCGGACGCCGAAGGAGGCGAGCGGCAGCCCGTGCGGTCGCGGCTCCGGCGGCCGTCCCGGCCAGGTCGGGTACGGCCAGCCGGGCGGCGGCCCCTGCGGGTGCCCCGGTCCGGGGGCGTACCCCGGTCCCGGCCAGCGCCCCGGGCCGGGCTGCGCCGCGCCCGGGTGACCGGGCTGCGGGCCGGGGCCGGGGCCGGCGGAGACGGGGGCCGGGGACGGCGGGGCGGCCGGGGGTGCCGGGGTCGGTTCGGCCGGCGGCGGGCCCTCGGGTGGGGTGGCGTCGACCGGGATCGGCGCGCCGATCCACCCCTCGCCGTCCCAGTACCGTCTGGTCTCGGGCTCGGCGGGGTCGACGTACCAACCAGGTTGCACTGTCACGGAGCAACCTTAACTACGACGGTGCCGGCAAACTTGTCGTGCAGGCATTGCTGCCAGGGCTTGTCCCAGAGCTGCCAGAACCCGTCGACGTAGTTGATGAAGGGAACCAGCGAACCGGCCACGAACTCGATCAGGTACCGCCGGCCGGCCATGCCGCGGGTCAGGGTGCGGGTCGGGTCGAGCGGGACGACCCGGATCTTCATCGCCTTCTTGCCGAGCGTCTGCCCGGTCCGGTGGGCGTACTCGACGTGGTAGAGCCAGTAGAAGACGAAGAGCACCAGGATCAGTCCGGCCTCGGCGAGCAGCAGCGGGACGACGAAGTCGCTCATCATCCGCGCCGGGTCGGGCTCGGTCATCGTCCCGTCCGGGTTGACCTTCAGCATCTCGGTGAACATGCGGTACCAGATCCAGCCGAAGAACGGCAAGAAGAGCACCATGGCCAGCAGGCTCGCCACGGCGGTGTCGATCAGCCAGGCGAGCAGCCGGTCGGTGAAACTGGCCAGCGGCTGGCCGTTCGGGGCCAGCGGCGGGGGCGGGTAGCCCGGGTGCTGGTAGCCCGGGTGCGGCGCCCAGCCGGGCCCGGGGCCGGGGTAGGCCGGCAGTCCGGCGTACGTGGGCGGGGTGTGCTGCCCGGGCACGGCGTACCGCAGGGGGGCGGCGCCGGTGGGCGGCGCGAAGCCGCCGCCCACCGGCGGGGGCCCGGCGGGCGGCGGCGTGCTGTTCGGGGGAGGCTGCGTCACGGCGACAGTGTTACAGGTTGCCGCGCTTCTCCTGCTCCCGCTCGATGGCCTCGAACAGGGCCTTGAAGTTGCCCTTGCCGAAGCCGAGCGAGCCGTGCCGCTCGATCAGCTCGAAGAAGACGGTCGGCCGGTCCTGCACCGGCTTGGTGAAGATCTGCAGCAGGTAGCCGTCCTCGTCCCGGTCGACCAGGATCTTGCGGGCCTTCAGCTCCTCGATCGGCACCCGAACCTGGCCGATCCGGGCCCGGAGCTCCGGGTCCTCGTAGTACGAGTCCGGGGTGTCCAGGAAGTCGACGCCGGCGGCGCGCATGGCGTCGACGCTGGCCAGGATGTCGTTGGTCGCCACCGCGATGTGCTGGGCGCCCGGGCCCTGGTAGAACTCCAGGTACTCGTCGATCTGCGACTTCTTGCGGGCCACGGCCGGCTCGTTCAGCGGGAACTTCACCTTGCGGGTGCCGCTGGCGACGACCTTGCTCATCAGCGCCGAGTAGTCGGTGGCGATGTCGTCGCCGATGAACTCCGCCATGTTGCTGAAGCCCATCACGCGCTTGTAGAACTCGACCCACTCGTCCATCCGGCCGAGCTCGACGTTGCCGACCACGTGGTCGACCGCCTGGAAGAAGCGCTTCGGCTGGATGCCGGCGTCGATCATCGGCTGCCGGTCCACGATCGGGCGGCGGGCCACGAAGCCGGGCAGGAACGGGCCGGTGTAGCGGGACCGGTCGACCAGGGTGTGCCGGGTGTCGCCGTACGCGGCGATGGCCGCCATCCGGACGGTGCCGTGCTCGTCGCTCACCTCGTGCGGCTCGACCAGGCCGGTCGCGCCATGAGCCGTGGCGTGCGCGTACGCGGCGTCCACGTCGGGGACCTCCAGCGCGATGTCGGAGACCCCGTCGCTGTGCTTGGCGACGTGCTCGGCGCCCTCGGCGTCGGGGCGGACCGCCCCGGTCAGCACGAAGCGGGCCGAGCCGCTGGTCAGCACGTACTGGGCGTGGTCCCGGTAACCCTGCTCCGGCCCCCGGTACGCCACGCAGGTCATGCCGAACGCGGTGGAGTAGTAGTGCGCGGCCTGCTTGGCGTTGCCGACCAGGAAGTGCACGTGGTCGAGGCCCTTGACCGGGAACGGGTCGCGGCTGATGTCGTGGTCGACGGCGCCGACGAGTTCGTCGACATCGACCTCGTCGACATCGACCTCGTCGGTCGGTCGGTCGATCGCCTGGGTCATGGTGGCCTCCCTTGCGTACCGGCCGGCCTCGTGGGCCGCCGTTGGTTGCTTGTGTGGTGAGGATCGCTGCGCCCCAGCCGGTTGGGCAACAGTACGCCGAAATGCTGGTCAGGTTGCGCATTCGGTAGGGTGTTACCCCATGAACGCTGGTCAGGATGTACAGCTGGATGAGCTGGACGTGCGGTTGATCGATCTGCTCGCGGCGGAGCAGCGGATCGGGGTGCTGGAGTGCTCCCGGCGGCTCGGGGTGGCCCGGGGCACCGTGCAGGCCCGGCTGGACAAGCTGGTCGACCGGGGGGTGATCGGCGGCTTCGGGCCGGACATCTCCCCGGCCGCGATCGGCTTCGGGGTGACCAGCTTCGTCACCCTGGAGATCAGCCAGCGGCACGGGCACGACCCGGTCACCGCGCACCTGGCGGCCATCCCCGAGGTGTTGGAGGCGCACACCATCACCGGCTCCAGCGACCTGCTCTGCCGCATCGTGGCCCGCTCGAACACGGACCTCCAGCGGGTGATCGACCAGATCGTCTCCTCCGCGGGCATCACCCGCGCCTCCACGATCATCGCCCTTGCCGAGCAGATCCCCTACCGCACCCTCCCTCTGGTCCGCTCGGCCGTGCGCTGAGGTCCGTTCGGCGCATAACGCCCAGATCGGCGAAGAAAGCGCGGCGACACGGCCACTCGGGGGCTCGGAGAGACGGTGATCGTCGCTACCGTGTCCGATGTGGCGAAGGGGAACGGCCCATGCGTGAGGTGCTATCTGTTCCTCGCGCTGATCGCGGTCGTCCTTCTCGCCGCGACCGGGGTGTGGAACCCGTTCCCGACCGTGTGGGACTGGGTCGACCGGAGCCAGCCGATCTCCGAGCCGGACGTGGTCTGGCAGCAGCGGGTCGGCGGCACCCCGAAGAGCGTCACCATCGCCGGCGACACCGTCATCGTCGAGCAGCGCACCCGGGTGGAGGCGCGCAGCCTGGCCACCGGCACCCAGCTCTGGGAGCGCAAGGCGGACTGGTCGGCGGTGGCCGGCGGCGACCGGGACCCGGTCGTCGCCGTGGGCAAGCTGCTGGTCAAGGGGTACGAGCTGCTCGACCCCACCACCGGCGCGGTACGTCGACGCGACACCGACGCCGTGGCGGTCTGGACGTACCGCAACGCGCTCCTCGACGTGCACTGCGCCGCGGCCACGGACTGCACGCTGAGCGCCTGGGACCCGCGCGGCACGAGACCACTGTGGACCGCCTTCCTGCCCGGCGTGCACAGCGGCCTGCTCGCCGACAACCCGGACCTGCTCGGCACCCGCCGGCTCGCCGCGCCGCGCATCGACGGCGGGGTGGCCGGACCGGAGTCCGTCCCGCCGCTGCTCGGCTTCCCGGTCGACGGGCGGGTGCACGTGGTGGACACCGCCACCGGCCGGGTGCTGCAGAACGTCCAGCCCGGCCGGGAGGAGCGGCTGGCGGTGATCGGCGGCCGGCTGCTCCGGATCACCGCCACCTCCCGCGACGGCACCTGCTACTTCGCCGTGTCCGCCCGGGACCCGGCCAACGGGCAGGAGGTGTGGCGGCGCACCGGGCTGAACCTGCGAACCGCCGACTACGCCGGGTGCGTGCAGCGGGAGGACCCGCAGGGCGCCCGCAACGTGCTGATCGGGGTCGGCCCGGACGGCCGCGAGGCGGTGGTCGACGGGTACGACGGCCGGCTGCTCCAGGTCGGCGCGGACGGGGAGAAGCTGCTCGCCGTCGACGACCGGTACGCGCTGGTGCGCGGCGCCGACAAGCGGTCCATCCTCGGCCGGGAGCTGTCGGTCGACCGGACCCGTTGGACCCGGGCCGTCGGTGGGAAGAGCGGCGCCGCGCTCACCCCGTACGCGGCGGTGATCGCCGAGGACAAGCCGTCCCGGCTGATCGCGGTGGACCCGCGTACCGGCGGCGAGCTGGCGGTCCTGCGGACGTCGGCGAACGTCCTGGCGGTCGGCCGCAAGGGCATGATCATCGGGGAGGGGCGGGAGATCGGGTACGTCCGCTGGGGCGCCGGCACCTCCGGGCCGCCCCCGCCGGAGGAGGGCGGCGGCCCGAACCCCGGCAGCACCTGGCAACCCCCCTCCGACGAGGGCAGTTGCGGCCCGAAGCGGGAGCTCTGCAACTGAGACGACGGCACCGGGTGAGAGCGGCGTCCCAGGACCCACCCGGCGGGTGTCACCGATCGACCGGCCTGCCCTAGGCTTTTCGTCCATGAGCAGTGCCGCCGCGTTCTCGTACGCCCCCTTGCTGCCGACCGGTCCCGACCAGACGGAGTACCGCCTGGTCACCGACGAGGGCGTCGATGTCGTCAACGGCCCGGGTGGCCGTCGCTTCCTCACCGTGGAGCCGTCCGCGCTGACCGCGCTGACCGCCGAGGCGATGCACGACATCGCCCACTTCCTCCGCCCGGCGCACCTGGCCCAGCTCCGGTCGATCATCGACGACCCGGCGGCCTCGCCGAACGACCGGTTCGTCGCGCTGGACCTGCTGCGCAACGCCAACATCGCCGCCGGCGGGGTGCTGCCGATGTGCCAGGACACCGGCACCGCGATCGTGATGGGCAAGCGGGGCCGGCACGTGCTGACCGACGGCGCCGACGCGGAGGCCATCTCCCGCGGCGTCTACCAGGCGTACACGAAGCTGAATCTGCGCTACTCCCAGCTCGCCCCGCTGACCATGTGGGACGAGCGGAACACCGGCAGCAACCTGCCCGCCCAGGTGGATCTCTATGCGGAGGACCCGGACGGGCACCCGGACGCGTACAAGTTCCTCTTCATGGCCAAGGGCGGCGGCTCGGCCAACAAGTCGTACCTCTACCAGGAGACCAAGGCGCTGTTGAATCCGACGCGGATGATGCAGTTCCTGGAGGAGAAGCTGCGGCTGATCGGCACCGCGGCCTGCCCGCCGTACCACCTGGCCGTCGTCATCGGCGGCACCTCCGCCGAGTACGCGCTGAAGACCGCCAAGTACGCCTCCGCGAAGTACCTCGACGCGCTGCCCACCGCCGGCTCGATGAGCGCGCACGGCTTCCGGGACCTGGAGCTGGAGGCGGAGGTGCTGGAGTTGACCCGCAACTTCGGTATCGGCGCGCAGTTCGGTGGGCGTTACTTCTGCCATGACGTGCGGGTGGTCCGGCTGCCCCGGCACGGCGCCTCCTGCCCGGTGGCGATCGCCGTCTCCTGCTCGGCGGACCGGCAGGCGGTCGCCAAGATCACCCCGTCGGGTGTCTGGCTGGAACGGCTCGAAACCGACCCGGCGCGCTTCCTGCCCGACGTCACCGACGAGACGCTGGACGCCGAGGAGGTCGTCCGGGTCGACCTGAACCGGCCGATGGACGAGATCCGCGCCGAGCTGTCGAAGTACCCGGTGAAGACCCGGCTCTCGCTGACCGGCCCCCTGGTGGTGGCCCGGGACATCGCGCACGCCAAGATCGCCGAGCGGCTGGACGCGGGCGAGCCGATGCCGCAGTACCTGCGCGACCACGCGGTCTACTACGCCGGCCCGGCCAAGACCCCTGAGGGGTACGCCTCCGGCTCGTTCGGCCCGACCACCGCCGGTCGGATGGACGCGTACGTGGAGAAGTTCCAGGCCGCCGGCGGCTCCCAGGTGATGCTGGCCAAGGGCAACCGGTCCGCCCAGGTGACCCGCGCCTGCCAGCAGCACGGCGGCTTCTACCTCGGGTCGATCGGCGGCCCGGCCGCCCGGCTGGCGCAGGACTGCATCAAGCACGTCGAGGTCCTGGAGTACCCGGAGCTGGGCATGGAGGCGGTCTGGAAGATCGAGGTGGAGGACTTCCCCGCGTTCATCGTCGTCGACGACAAGGGCAACGACTTCTTCGCCGAGGTGACCAAGCCGGTGCTGACGGTCGGCCGCCGCTGATCGTCGGACAGCTGAAAGGGGCGCCGGGCAGCAGGCCCGGCGCCCCTTCGTCGTCTGGTGCCCATTCGACATCGGTGCGCCCTACCGGGTGATGGCGGCCGGGCGCACCGCCCCCGTCGGATGTCGTCACCGACAACCCGGCATGAGTGTGGACCCCACCGCTGTCGATCCGCTATCACCTCGCTATCGCCTGGATGGGCGCGACTGGTTACCGGCGGGTTACTCTGCTGGAGTTTCCACCAACGGGGTTCGGGGGCGCAGATGCGGTTCGGGATCCTGGGACCCTTGCGGGTCGGCGGTGGTGAAGCCACCGTCACCGCAGGTCGGGACCGGGTCGTGCTCGCCATGCTGCTGCTGCGCGCAGGTCGGGTGGTCTCCTCCGAGGAGCTGGTCGACGCGGTCTGGGAGGAGCGCCCCCCGGCCACCGCCCGGGCCCAGCTCCAGATCTGCGTGTCGCGACTGCGGCAGCGCCTCGCCGCACTCGGACTGCCACCGGAGACCATCGTCACCGACCCGGTCGGGTACGGCATCCGGATCGAGCCGGCCGACCTGGACGCCGAGGTCTTCGCCCGGGGCGTCGAGGGCGCACGAGCCGCCGCCGCCGCCGGCCGACCCACCGAGGCCCGCCGGCACTACCGGTCCGCGTTGGCGCTGTGGAGCGGCCCGGCGTTGGGCGGGATCGCCAGCCGCAGCGTGCGCCGCCGGGCGCAGGCCCTCGACGAGCAGCGCCTCGCGGCGTTGGAGGAGTGCGTCGACGTCGAGCTGCGGCTGCGGCAGGCCGGCGACCTGATCGACGAGCTGACGGAGAGCGTCGAGGCGAACCCGTTGCGGGAACGGCTGCGTGGCCAACTGATGCTCGCCCTCTCCGCGGTCGGTCGGCAGGCCGACGCGCTCGCCGTCTACCGGGAAGGCCGCCGGCTCTACGTCGAGGAGCTGGGCATCGAACCCGGTGCGGCGTTGCAGGAGCTGCACCAGCGGGTGCTCGCCGGCGACCTGGCGCTGACCGACGCGGAGAGTCCACCGGTCGCCCCGGTACGCGCCCTGCCACGGGCGATCAGCGACTTCACCGGTCGGCAGCAGACGACGGCCCGGCTGGTCAAGGAGATCGAGGAGGACAACGCCCGGATCCAGCTGATCGACGGGATGGCCGGCAGCGGCAAAACCACCCTCGCGGTGCACGTCGCCACCGCCCTGGCGGACCGCTACCCCGACGCCCACCTCTTCATCGACCTGCACGGGCACAGCGAACGCACCCCGTTGACGCCTGCGGCGGCGGTGGCCACGCTGCTGCGCCAGCTCGGTGTGCCGCCCGAGCGGGTCCCGCTGGACCTGGACGACCGGGTCGCCCTCTGGCGCAGCGAGCTGGCCGCCCGTCGGGCCCTGGTGGTGCTGGACAACGCTGCCAGCGCCGACCAGGTGGCGCCGTTGATGCCCACCGGCCCGGACTGCCTGACCATCATCACCAGTCGCCGTCGGCTCGTCGGGCTGGATGAGGGCCGACCCTCCTCGTTGTCGGTCCTCGACGAGGACGAGGCGGTCGAGCTACTGGGCCGGGTGGCCGGCGTGGACCGGGTGGTTGCCGAGCCTGAGGCAGCCGAGGAAGTGGTCCGCCGCTGCGGCTATCTGCCGCTGGCGATCCGGCTGGCCGGTGCCCGGCTGGCGCACCGGCAGCACTGGCGGATCGCCGACCTGGCCGAGCGGCTGGCCGTCGGGCGGGATTTGTTGGCTGAGTTCGCGGCCGGGGAACGCTCAGTGGGGCAGGCGTTCGGCCTGTCGTACGCCCAGGTGACGGCGCCCGCGCAGCGGCTGTTCCGGCTCCTCGGCCTGCACCCGGGCGTACGGTTCGACAACCGAGTGGCCGCCGCCCTCGCGGAGCTGCCGCTGCCCGAAACGCAGGACGTGCTGGACGAGCTGGTCGACGCGCACCTGGCGGAGGAGGTGGAGCCGGGCGGGTACCGGCTGCACGACCTGATCCGGGGGTACGCCCGGATGCTGGTCGCCGAGCCGGATCGAGCGGACGAGCGGCGGGCCGGCCTGGAGCGCCTCCTCGACTACCACCTGGGCGTGGCCGGGGCGATCGCCTGGACGATCGAGTCGGCGGGTAGCCGCAGGTCGCTCCGGGTCGGCGAGCCGGAGCGGACCGACCTGGTCGCCGCCACCGTGGCACAGGGTCGTACCTGGTTCGACGACAACCTCGCCACGCTCACCGCCCTGGTCCGGCTGGCCGAGACCGAGGATTTCCCGCGCCACTGTTGGCAGTTGGCCCGGGCCTGCTGGCGGGCCAACTTCGACGGCGGCCATCTGGACGAGCTGGTCGAGACGCACACGATCGGGCTTCGCGTTGGGGAGGCGTCCAGCGACGACGTGGCGAGAGCCGTCATGCTGAACTACCTCTCCTCGGCGTACTACCGGCTGGCCCGCTTCCCCGAGGCGATCCGGCTAATGGAGGTGGCGCTCGACCTGCGCCGCAGGCTTGGCCTGCGTTCCGAGGTCCGCAGCACGCTCTGGAATCTCGGTTCCTCGTACGCCGCCAACGGCGACTACCGGCAGGGCATGGAGTCCTTCGACGCCGCGCTGGCCATGACCCGGGGTTCGGGGGAGCTGGGCGAGCTGGCGAACCTGCTCAACAACATGTCCTTTGCATTGCTGGGCTGGGGCCGGTACCAGGAGGCACTGCGCCTCAGCCGGCACCACCTGCTGGTGGCCCGCCAGGTCGACGACGTCCCGCAGACGGCGAAGGCCATCGGTCATCTGGGAATGATCCGGCATCGGATGGGAGACGTGGCGCCCGCCCGCCGACTGCTGCGAGCGGCGCTCGATCTGAAGCGGAAGCTCGCCAGCAGGTACGGCGAGGGTGAGGCGCTCAACGAGCTGGGCATGATCGAACGTGAGGCCGGCCGCCCCGAACAGGCCGCTGCCCTGCACCGGGAGGCGCTGGTCGCGATCAGCGTGGCCGGGGACCGGATCGGGCAGTGCGCGTCGCGCAACCTGCTGGCCCGGGCGATCCTGGACCAGGGTGACGCGGCGAGTGCACTGGACCTGCACCGCCGGGTGCTTCAGGACGCTACCCGGCTGGGTGCCCGCTACGAGCAGGCCCGGGCGTTGGACGGCATCGCCCGGTGCCTGCGGGACACCGACCCGGCGGCGGCCCGGTCGCACTGGACCCGGGCCCTGGCCCTGTTCCGGCAGGTCGAGTCGCCGGACCGGCACGAGGTGGAGCGGCTGCTCGCCGAGCTGGACTGAGCGATCATCTGCGGGTCGGCGACGGGCGCGGCAGGATGGTACGCGTGACGACTCCAGAGGCAGCGGGCTACCGGATCGAACGCGACTCGATGGGCGAGGTGGAGGTGCCCGCCGAGGCGCTGTGGCGGGCGCAGACCCAGCGCGCGGTGCAGAACTTCCCGATCTCCGGGCGGGGCCTCGAACCGGCCCAGATCAAGGCGCTGGCCCAGATCAAGGGCGCCGCCGCCCAGGTGAACGGCGAGCTGGGCGTGATCGGCGCGGACGTGGCCGAGGCGATCGCCACCGCCGCCGCGCACGTGGCCGACGGCGGGTACGACGACCAGTTCCCGGTGGACGTCTTCCAGACCGGCTCCGGCACCTCGTCCAACATGAACACCAATGAGGTGATCGCCACCCTGGCCGGTCGGGAGCTGGGCCGCGACGTGCACCCGAACGACGACGTGAACGCCTCGCAGTCCAGCAACGACGTCTTCCCGTCCTCGATCCACCTGGCCGCCACCCAGTTCGTGGTGGAGGACCTGCTCCCGTCGCTGAAGCACCTGGCCGGGGCGTTGGAGGGCAAGGCGGCCGAGTTCGAGACCGTGGTGAAGGCCGGCCGTACCCACCTGATGGACGCCACGCCGGTCACCCTGGGCCAGGAGTTCGGCGGCTACGCCGCCCAGGTGCGGTACGGCGTCGAGCGGCTGGAGTCGGCGCTGCCCCGGCTGGCCGAGCTGCCGCTCGGCGGCACCGCCGTGGGCACCGGCATCAACACCCCGCTCGGCTTCGCGGCGAGGGTGATCGAGAAGCTGCGTGACTCGACCGGCCTGCCGTTGACCGAGGCGCGCAACCACTTCGAGGCGCAGGGCGCCCGGGACGCGCTGGTGGAGACCTCCGGCCAACTGCGCACCGTCGCGGTCGGGCTGTACAAGATGGCCAACGACATCCGCTGGATGGGCTCCGGCCCACGCGCCGGCCTGCGCGAGCTACGCATCCCCGACCTCCAGCCCGGCTCGTCGATCATGCCCGGCAAGGTGAACCCGGTGGTCGCCGAGGCGATGCGCCAGGTCTGCGCGCAGGTGATCGGCAACGACGCCACGGTGGCGTTCGCCGGCTCGCAGGGCGACTTCGAGCTGAACGTGATGCTTCCGGTGATGGGTCGCAACCTGTTGGAGTCCATTAAACTGCTGGCCGCGTCGAGCCGGCTCTTCGCGGACCGCCTGGTGGTCGGCCTGGTCGCGGACGCTGAGGTCTGTCTCGCGTACGCGGAGGGCTCGCCGTCGATCGTCACCCCGCTCAACCGCCACCTCGGGTACGACGAGGCCGCCTCGATCGCCAAGGAGGCGCTGGCCAAGCAGATCTCCATCCGCGAGGTGGTCATCGCCCGCGGCCACGTCGACTCCGGCACGCTCTCCGAGACCCAGCTCGACGAGGCCCTCGACCTGCTCCGGATGACCCACCCCTGACGCCTGCTTGATCAGGGCCGGTTGCGTGGTGCCCAGGCGAGGAAGCGGGCGAAGAGCGCCTTCGGGTCCGGTCCGTCGTGCGGGTGCAGCCGGCACAGGTCGGCGGCGGCGTCGCGGCAGGTGCGCCGAGGCTGGCCGCGTCGGGCCGGTCACCACCGGCCGCCGTTGGCCCGCCAGGACTGCGCGAGGGTGAGCCGGCCGGCCCGGCCGACCTGCGGGTTGGCCATGGTGACGTCGGCCCACGGCGGGCGGTTCGGCGTCGGCGGCGGCGCGACGGGCTCGGTGGGCACCCCCGCGTGCCGGTCGGGGCAGCCGCGCCAGCGCAGCCCGCACGAGCACCAGCGGCCCAGGTTGCGCCAGACCCGCCGGTGGCGGGGCGCGAGGGGTACGGGACGTCGGTTGCCGAGCGATCGGGGTGACCGGATGAACCAGGTGTTCCACGCGGACCGGGGCATGGTGATTCCTCCCTACGAAGCTGAGTCGTCTGCGTCATCACCCCGGCGGGTGGGACCGTCCGGCCGGGGGAGCGGGCGGTCCCACCGCGGTGCCGCCGACGCTCGGGGGATGAGCCGGTCAGCTCCGCTCTTCACAGTCTGCTGAGGACGCGACTACGGTCGGAAGGGTTTGCGTCCGTTGTGGGAGACCGCCTGCGTTCCCGGTCTCTCCGGCTGGCGCGGCGCTGGAGTCGATCATCGGGGCGCTGGAGGGCGGCTGAGGATGGCGGACGGGCGGATGACCGCGGCGGCGTTCCTGGTCGCCGAGCTGCGCCGGGCACGGACGCGTCGCGGATGGAGCCAGGACGAGCTGGCCAAGACGGTGAACTACTCGGCGTCGATGGTCAGCGCGGTCGAGCTGGGGCAGCAGCCACCCACCGCCAAGTACCTGGAGCTGGTCGACCGAGCCCTCGACACCGGCGGCCTCTTCGGCCGGATGCTCACCGAACTGGTCAGCCTCGACAAGGCGCAGGTCTGGCTCCGTGGCTGGCGGACGATCCTGTCCGAGGCGCGGGCGATCCGATGGTACGAGTGCCGCTACGTTCCCGGGCTGTTCCAGACCGAGGCTTACGCGCGGGCCGTCTTCGAAGCCGGAGACCTGCTCGACCAGGATGAGGTGGAGCGTCGGCTCGCCGAACGCATGGACACCCAGGTATGCCTCCATGGCGACCGGGTGCTCAAGGTTGTCGTGGTGTTGGACGAGGTGGTGCTCCGCCGCTGCGTGGGAAGCCGGAAGACCATGTCTGAGCAGGCACTTCACCTGGCTCGGATCGCTACCGAGCATCCTCACGTCCGGCTTCACCTGGTGCCCGCCTCGGCCGGGGAGTATCCCGGCCTTGGCGGGCCGTTCATTCTGGTCTCGGAGCCGGAGGAGACGGAGTTGGCCGTGGTGAGCGGGCAGGGGCGCGGGGAACAGTTGCAACAGCCGGCCGAGCTGCGCCGACTCCAGCAGGTGTGGGAGGTCAGCCTGGCGGCGGCTCTGCCGTCACAGGAATCGATCGAGCTGTTGAGGGAGATTGCCGAGTCATGGAATTGAACGGAGCCCAGTGGCGGAAGAGCAGCCGTAGCGACCAGGTGAACCAGTGCGTCGAGGTGGCGACGAACCTGTCCGGCGTGGTCGGGGTGCGGGACAGCAAGGAACCGGCCGGTCCGGTGCTCACCTTCGACCCGTACGCCTGGCGGGTCTTCGTCGCGTCGCCGCCGCACTGACGTGACCGCCCTGCCCGGCGCGGACGTCCTCGACCGGCTCGACCGGGAGCGGGCCGTCTGGATCTGCACGCTGCGGCGGGACGGGTCGCCGCACCTGACCCCGGTCTGGTTCCTCGTCGTCGACGGCGAATGGTGGATCTGCACCGCCGAGCGGAACATCAAGGTACGCAACGTCCTCGCCGATTCCCGGGTCTCGCTGGCGCTGCCGGACCCTGACGCGCCGGTGGTCGCAGAGGGCGTGGCGACCGTGGTCCGCCCGCCCTTCCGGTCGGACATCGTTGCCGGGTTCCGGGACAGGTACGCCGGCTGGGACATCACGAAGGACTGGCCGGACGGGTCTTACGTCCTGCTGAGGGTGAGCGTCACACATTGGCTGCTGACCGGTCGGATGCGGTGAACGGATAGGTCCCTCGCCAGGCGTCCGGACGGTCAGGAGCGGGTTGCGGCCTTGCGGGCCCGGTAGGCGCTGACGGCGGCGCGGTTGCCGCAGCCGGCGTCGCAGAACCGGCGGGACCGGTTCTTCGACAGGTCGACCAGGACGTTGTCGCAGTCCGGGTGGTCGCAGTTGCGCAGCCGGCTCAGCTCGCCGGCGCGGACCAGGTCGGCCAGCGCCATCGCCGCCTCGACCGCCATCCGGGTAGCCAGCGGCGCGTCGCGCGGCACGGCGTGCAGGTGGTACGGCTGGTCGTCGTGCCGGATGAGCTGCGGCCGGGCGTTCGACTCGCGGAGCAGCCCGTTCACGATCGCCACCACCTCATCGGTGTCGGCGTGCCAGATCCGGCGCAGCCGGGGGCGGAGGTCGCGGACCGAGCGCAGCTCCGCCTCGGTGTGTTCGTGCCGCCCGGTCCAGGAGTGCGCGGTGAAGAACCCGTCCAGGGCGGCCACGTCGGGCAGCTCCTCCCGGTCGGGGCCGGCGGTGTTGACCAGCGCAGCCACGGCGGTCAGGCCACACTCGGTGTCATGGGCGAAAAGCAACTTGACTCCTGTCAGGGTGCCGGCCTAGCGTCATGAGCGTAACCCAATATGACCCATGACCGGCCAGTGGGCCAAGGAGCGTACCGATGCGTGAACGGCCCGGATTCGGCCTCGGCCTGGCCCTGCTCTCCGCTCTCACCTTCGCCACCTCGGGCACCTTCGCCCGCCCACTGATCACCGGCGACTGGTCGGCCGAGGCGGTGGTGTTGGCCCGGGTCGGCATCGCCGCGCTGGTACTCGCCGTGCCGGCCCTCCTCGCCCTGCGCGGCCGGTGGGACGTGCTGCGCCGCAACGCCGGCACCGTCGTCGTGTTCGGACTGCTCGGCGTGGCCCTCGCCCAGGCGTGCTTCTTCAACGCGGTCCGCTACCTGCCGGTCGGCGTCGCGCTGCTGCTGGAATACCTGGGCATCATCCTGGTGGTCGGCTGGATGTGGCTGATCCACGGCCAGCGACCCCGGGCGCTGACCGTGGCGGGATCGGTGACCGCCCTGTGCGGGCTGGTGTTCGTGCTGGACCTGACCGGTGCCAGCCGGCTCGACCCGGTCGGCGTGCTCTGGGGGCTGGGCGCCGGGGTGGGGCTGGCCGGGTACTACGTGATCGCCGGCCGGGTCGACGACCGCCTGCCGTCGGTGGTGATGGCGAGTGGCGGCATGTTCGTCGGCGCCCTGGTTCTGCTCCTGCTCGGCGCGGTCCGGGTGCTGCCGCTGCGGGCCGGCCTCGCCGACGTCAGCTTCGCCGGGCACCGGATGAGCTGGCTGGTGCCGATCGCCGGCCTGTCGTTGATCGCCGCGGTGGTCGCGTACCTCACCGGGATCGCCGGGGCCCGGCTGCTCGGGGCGCGGCTGTCGTCGTTCGTCGGGCTGACCGAGGTGATGTTCGCGGTGCTCATCGCCTGGCTGGTGCTGAATGAACTGCCGACCGTCGTCCAACTCGTCGGTGGCGCGCTGATCGTCGCCGGCGTCGCCCTGGTCCGCGTCGACGAGCTGCGCGCGACGCCCGAGCCGGAGCGGCCCGGGCACCCGGCCGAGCCGGCCCTGGCCGCCGAGCGGTGAGCACGCCCGCACCCCGTCCGGCGGAAGCCGGCGAGCGGCTCGTCGGCCCGCCGACCGCCGTGGTCTTCGACGCCGACGAGACCCTGCTCGACCTGCGCCCGGCGGTCACCGGCGCGCTGGTGGCCGTACTGGCGGAGATGCGGCGCCGGACCCCGGCGGCGGCTGCGGTCCGTCTCGCGGACCTGGAGGCGGACTGGGGTGCGGTGTTCGGCGCGCTCAGCGCCGCGCCGGTGCAGCAGATCCGGCGGGCCGCGCTGGCCCGGTCGTTGGACCGAGCCGAACTCGCCGACCAGCTGGACGAGTTCGCGGCGCTCTTCTTCGCCCGGCGCTTCGCGCTGACCAGGCCCTTCCCCGACGCGCTGCCGGCGCTCGCCGTGCTGCGGAGACGCCACCTGCTCGGCTTCGCCACCAACGGCAACAGCCGCGCCGAACGCTGCGGGCTCGCCGGCGAGTTCGCCTTCGAGCTGTACGCGCACGAGAACGGCCTGCCGAAGAAGCCCGCGCCCGAGTTCTACGCCGCCGTGGTGGCCGCGGCCGGGCTGCCCGCCGACCGGATCGTGTACGTGGGGGACTCGCCCGAACACGACGTGGTCGCGCCGCGGCGGGCCGGGCTGCGAGCCATCTGGCTCAACCGGCTCGGTGCGCCCGTCCCGCCGGCCTCGCGCCGGACGCCGAGGTGTCCACGCTGGCCGCGCTGCCCGACGTGCTGGGCCGGTTGACGTGGACGAAAGTCTGATAATCGTCTATTCCGGACCGCCAGCTGGCGTAACCGCGCTGGCTCTCGACGCCTAGGACAGGGCCGTGGCGATGGCGGTGGCGGTGGCGGCTACCTGGGCGCCCACCACGTCGACCTCGATCGGCACCAGCGACACCACCCCGACGCTCGCCTCCAGCCCGGGCACGCCGAGCACCGGCGCGGCCACCCCGAACGCCCCGGACTGCAGCTCCCCGCTGGTGCTCACCGGGCCGGCGGCGCCCGTCCGCCCGGCCAGGATGGCCCGCCCCGCCGCCCCGCGTTCCAGCGGATGGCGGGACCCCGCCCGGTACGCCACGTGGAACGACGTCCAGCTCGGCTCCACCACCGCCAGGGCGACCCCCTCGCCGCCCTCGACCACGGTGAGGTGGGCGGTCGCGCCGGCCTGCTCGGCCAGCCGACGCAACGCCGGCAACGCCCCCTCGGCGAGCAGCGGCTGCGCCCGCCGGGCCAGGTGCAGCACGCCCAGGCCGAGGCGCAGCCGGCCGTCGCCGCCCCGGCGGATCATGCCGTGCGCGGTCAACGCGCCGACCAGCCGGTAGACGGCCGCCCGGCCGATGCCCAACCGGTTCGCCGCCTCGGTGACGGTCAGGCCGCCGGCCGCCTCGGCGACCAGATGCAGCAGTCGCAGGCCCCGGTCCAGGGTCTGCGCGGTCTCTCCCGCCCGTGCCGCCGTGTCCACAGCACGCAGCGTACGACCAGGCTCCGGCCGACCCCGAAAAGCATGGACGGCTACCCTTGTACGGTGACGCTACGCCTGTATGACACCGCCACCCGATCGGTGCGGGACTTCGTCCCGCGGGAAGCCGGCAAGGTGGGGGTCTACCTGTGTGGTCTCACCCTCCAGGCCCCGCCGCACATCGGTCACCTTCGCTCCGGCGTCAACTACGACGTGCTGCGGCGCTGGCTGCTGACCGCCGGCTTCGAGGTCACCTTCATCCGCAACGTGACCGACATCGACGACAAGATCCTGGTCAAGGCGATCGAGCAGGGCCGCCCGTTCTGGTCGATCGCGTACGCCAACGAGCTGATCCTCGCCGAGTCGTACCGGGCGCTCAACGTGCTGCCGCCGACCTACGAGCCGCGCGCCACCGGGCACATCCCCGAGATGCACGAGCTGATCACCCGGCTGATCGACACCGGGCACGCCTACCCGGCCACCGACGGCTCCGGCGACGTCTACTTCGACGTGGCCTCCTGGCCGGCGTACGGGTCGCTCTCCGGGCAGTCGCCGGACGACATGCAGTCCGCCGGGGACGCCCCCGAGCGGGGCAAGCGCGACCCGCGCGACTTCGCCCTCTGGAAGGGCGCCAAGCCGGACGAGCCGGCCGATGCCTACTGGCCGTCGCCGTGGGGCCGGGGCCGCCCCGGCTGGCACATCGAGTGCTCGGCGATGTGCTGGCGTTACCTGGGCCCGGAGTTCGACATCCACGGCGGCGGGCTGGACCTGACCTTCCCGCACCACGAGAACGAGATCGCCCAGTCGCAGGCGGCCGACCTGCCCTTCGCCCGGTACTGGGTGCACCACGGGCTGCTCAGCATCGGCGGCGCCAAGATGGGCAAGTCGGCAGGAAACGCCCTCGACCTGACGTACGTCGCGTCGCTCGGGGTGCGCCCGGTCGAGCTGCGCTACTACTACGCCGCCGCGCACTACCGGTCCCGCATCGACTACTCCGAGGACGCGCTGCGCGAGGCCGCCGTGGCGTACCGGCGGATCGAGGGTTTCGTGCAGCGGGCCACCGAGCGGGTGGGCGGCGGCCAGCTCGGCGAGCTGCCGGCCGCGTTCGTCGCGGCGATGGACGACGATCTCAACACCTCGGCCGCCCTGGCCGTGCTCCAGGGGACACTGCGGGACGGCAACAGCGCGCTGACCATCGGCGACGATGTGACCGTCCGCACGACCCTGGCCGCCATCCGGGCGATGCTGGATATCCTCGGTGTTGACCCCCTGGACCCGGCCTGGGCCGGCGGCAGCCGTACCGACGACCTGCGCGGTGTGGTGGACTCCCTGATCGCGCTCGCCCTTGAGCAGCGCGCCCAGGCCCGCAGCCGCAAGGACTGGGCCGCCGCGGACGCCGTACGTGACCAGCTCAAGCAGGCCGGCGTGGTGGTCGAGGACACCCCACAGGGCCCCCGTTGGACTATTGGAGAGCAGGACTGATGGCCGGCAACTCGCAGCGCCGTGGCCGGCGACTGACCCCGAAGGCGGGCGCCCCGAAGGGCACCGGCGGCAAGAACAAGGACTCCCTCACCGGACGGGGCAGGACCCTGCCCGCCGACGAGCGGCCCTGGCACAAGGGGTACTCGGGCACCGAGAAGCTGCCCCAGCGCACCGCCTGGAAGCAGGACAAGGAGCGCCGCGCGGCGGCCGAGGAGGGGCGCGCCCCCAAGATCGGCCAGCCGGGCAGCAAGGACACCACCTGGGGCAAGGGTGGCGGTCGGGGCGTCCCGCCGGCGCGGGGCGCCGGCGGCCGGGGCGGCAAGCCCACCGGCCGCTCCGGCCCGCGGGTCGCGCCGGGTCGCAAGTCCAACCCCGCCAAGGACACCCCGGAACTGCTGGTAGGCCGCAACCCGGTGCTGGAGGCGCTGCGCGCCCACGTGCCGGCGACCGCCCTCTACACCGCTCTGGGCATCGACAGCGACGACCGGATCAACGAGATCGTCCGGACCGCCGCCGACCGCGGCATCGCGCTCCTGGAGATCAGCCGCGCCGAGCTGGACCGGATGACCGGGGGCGTGCTGCACCAGGGCGTCGGCCTGCAGGTGCCGCCGTTCGCGTACGAGCCGTTCGAGGACATGTTGGCGGCCGCGCTGGAGCAGCCCGCCCCGCTGCTCGTCGCGCTGGACGGGGTCACCGACCCGCGCAACCTGGGCGCGGTGATCCGGTCCGCCGCCGCGTTCGGCGCGCAGGGTGTCTTCGTACCCGAGCGGCGGGCCGCCGGGATCACCGCGACCGCCTGGCGGACCAGCGCCGGCGCGGCCGCGCGGGTGCCGGTCGGCCAGGTCACCAACCTGACCCGGACGCTCAAGGCCTGCAAGGAGGCCGGCTTCATGGTGGTCGGCCTGGACGCCGACGGCGACACCGACCTCTACAACCTCGAGGCCGCCGTGGGGCCGCTGGTGGTCGTGGTCGGCTCCGAGGGGCGCGGGTTGTCCCGGCTGGTCGGGGAGACCTGCGACCTGACCGTCGGCATCCCGATGGTCTCCGAGGTCGAGTCGCTCAACGCCAGTGTCGCCGCCGCGGTCGCCCTCGCCGAGGTCGCCCGCCGCCGCGCCGTCGAGGCGTAGCCACCCAGACACGCGAAAAGGGGCGGTCCGCCGTGGCGGACCGCCCCCTTTTTGTCGCGTACGTCAGATCCGGGCGCCGGTGGCGGCGTGGAAGACGTGGCTCTGGCCGGTACGCGGCTTGACGAAGATGGTGTCACCCATGTTCGGCATGCTGCGACGGTCGGTGCGAACGACGAAGCGCTCGTTGTGGCCCTCGAGCGCGGCGTGGCCGTAGACGTTGGCGTCGGAGCCGAGGTCCTCGACCAGCTCCACCACGACCGGCATGCCGCCCTCGGTCGGGCTGACCATGTCGCAGTCCTCCGGACGGAAGCCGACGGTCACCTTGCCGTCGCCGCCCTCGGCCCGCGCCGCGGCGATCTGCTCCCGGGTCAGCGGGATGTTCATCTCGGCGAAGGCGCCGCCCTGCTCGGTCAGCGGCACGGTCTTGATGTTCATCGCGGGGGAGCCGATGAAGCCGGCGACGAAGACGTTGGCCGGGGTGTCGTAGAGCGCCCGCGGGGTGTCCACCTGCTGCAGCACGCCGTCGAGCATGACCGCGACCCGGTGACCCATGGTCATGGCCTCGACCTGGTCGTGGGTGACGTAGACCGTGGTGATGCCGAGATTGGCCTGCAGCGAGGCGATCTGGGTACGGGTCTGGACGCGGAGCTTGGCGTCGAGGTTCGACAGCGGCTCGTCCATGAGGAAGACCTGCGGCTCGCGGACGATCGCGCGACCCATGGCGACCCGCTGACGCTGACCACCGGAGAGCGCCTTCGGCTTGCGGTTGAGGTACTCCTCCAGCTGGAGCAGCCCGGCCGCCTCCTTGACCCGCCGGTCGATCTCCGACTTCGACGTCTTGCGCAGCTTGAGCGCGAACGCCATGTTCTCGTACACCGTCATGTGCGGGTAGAGGGCGTAGTTCTGGAAGACCATCGCGATGTCGCGGGCCTTCGGCGGCAGGTGGGTGACGTCGCGGTCGTCGATGTAGATGGCGCCGTCGTCGACGTCCTCCAGGCCGGCGAGCATCCGCAGGCTGGTGGACTTGCCGCAACCCGACGGGCCGACCAGGACGAGGAACTCCCCGTCGCCGATCTGGAGGTCGAGCTGGTTGACGGCGGGGCGTTCGGTGCCCGGGTAGATCCGGGACGCCTTCGAGTAAGTGACCGTAGCCATGGTGAAGCGCTTCCTTTCACCGGCAGGAACGTGCCGGACGATCCGAGTGAAGGAGCGACCGGCGCCGTGCGGTGCCGGCCAGCGGGCGCCGCCCGGGTAGCCGAGGCCAGCCGGAGTGTCGTCCGTGCCACTGCACGGTAAACGGGTTTTCCGACCCTGCCAAGACGAGGGACACCGGGTGGGACGGACGGCATGCGACATCTCGGTCACACGGCCACTCCCGGGCATCAATCTCCCCGGCCCTGGGCGGCGTTCGGTGTCGATCCGTCGGCGTCGGGGTCGGGAAATTGACGTTTCCCGTGCTCGGGAGGCCTGCCGGGCGGGAAATTCGGACGCCAGTCGCTATGCTGACGACGGCACCGCTCGCCCCTGTAGCTCAGCTGGCCAGAGCACTCGCCTTGTAAGCGAGATGTCGCCGGTTCGATCCCGGCCGGGGGCTCCAAATCCACCAGGCACTTCTCGTCGGTCGCTGCCGCGCGTTGACCGGTCGACAGCAACCGGGCTCACGGCAGGGACACGACGGTGTGCCGTAGGTCGTGCAGGCGGACACCGGGCAGACCGGCGGTCTGCCGGAGCCGGGCGAACGATCGGCTGAGGTTGGTGGGCTCTATCGGGGTGCCCCGCTCCGAGGGAAAGACAAGGTCATGGTCTTCCCACACGTCGGCGAGGGCTGTCCGCTCGACTTGCTGCCGCTCCTGATGTTCGAGGAGGGTGAGCCAGGTGACCTCGGGCAGCGGCAACACCGCCTCTGAGTCCTCGGTCTTGGCGTCCAAGAGGTGAAGCTGCCGGAGGACGCCGCGAGCTCTGTCTCGCTCGGCATCGGCTTCCCGGTGGGCATCTCCCCACTCAGGATCTTGCTCTTGACGCCAACCGCTACTTAGGTAGAGTTATAGTGTGCAACGTAACCGACCCTTGTCTGCCCAGGCGGTCCGTGTCCTGCGGGCATTGGCCGCCGACCCGTCGCGGTGGCGTTACGGCTACGACCTGGCCAGCGAGGTCCATCTGAAATCGGGCTCGTTGTACCCGATCCTGGTCCGCCTCGCCGACCGCGGGCTGCTGGAGGCGACCTGGGAGGTCGGCCCGGAGGGCCGGCCGCCTCGTCACATGTACCGCCTGAGCGGACCCGGGCGCGAGTACGTGGCGGCACTGCCCCCGGTTGCGGCTGTCCGGATCAAGCCACGCCCGAACCTACGTCTGAGTGAGGCGTCATGTTTCCACTGATGGGCATTTTCGTGGTGGGCGTCGCGGTGGCCCTGCTCCGGCGCCGGCTCCTGGCCATTCCGCAAGACCAGGCGCGACGTGGAGACGCGCCGGCCCGGCTGCTGGGCTGGGCGGTCGGCCTGCTGGCCGCACAGCGGCACGCGTGGGGCCAGGCAATGATCGGTGAACTGGACCGCCTCGACGGCCGGGCCCGGCGATGGCGTTTCGCCCTCGGCTGTGTCGGCGCTGCAGTGGTCCTGCCGCCGTGGGGACGGGCCGTCACCGCTCTCGGGGCGTTGCTGGCGATGGCTGCCTGCGCGGGCGGATTGGCCGTCTACACCCACGTGCACTACCGGCTGGGAACCGACGGCTGGACCTGGGTGTTGGCGACGGTGCTGGTGCTGTTCCTGGTCGGCTACCTCCTGGCCGGCAGCGTGCTGCTGCGCCGCCCCGGGGTGGCCGGTCCCGGGCTGATCGGCGGCCTGTTCGTCGCGGCGGCCTGGCTGGTAGCCGGAGGGTTCACCTTCAATCGCTGGCTCAACTCGCACGGGCTTGGGTCCCATCAGTGGTTGCTGCTCCTGGCGCCGATCGTGGTCGGGGTGGGCGCCACGCTGTGGGGCGGCAGTGCCGCTGTCGGCCGGCGCGCCGTACGGCTAGCCACCGCGACCGCCGCCCTGGGTGTCTACTTGTACGGCGTCCTCGCAGTCGCGGTCACCGGCGCTGCCGGACATGATCCGAGCGATGGTTGGACGACCGCCCAGGTGGTCGACGACAACCTCGGCAACCAGGCCGCGTTCTACCTGGTGGCATTGCCCCTGATGACCGCGACCATCGGATGGGCCGCCGCGGCGGCCACCGCCCGCCTCCGCTACGCCCAGCCAGCAATCGCACCGGCGACCCCACTCCTCGTCCCACCAGGCGGTGACTCGGCGTTGACTGGGGCGTCCCGCACCACCAAGCCGGAATCGCACCCCATGCGAGAAGATCACCCGGCACACACTCGTACGCATCTCGATGACGGCACGCCCAGCCTGAGCGTCGCCACGGCACCCCGCCGGCGTCGAATGTGGTACGTCCTGCTGCTGTGCGCCGCGCTGGCAGCATCGGCGTTCCTAGTGTTCCTAACTTTCCTGGGCCCACACTCACGATGAGAAGGGGCTCGTTGGCCGCCAGCGCACGCCCGATCCTCAGCGCTGGACGGGCGGCTGAAGTGCTGGGCCGGCGGCTGACCGGATTCGTGTCGCCGCACCCTGTTGCAGGATCGTAGGGCTGCGAGTCGATGATTTGGGTCGATCCGTGGAGGCGATGTGAGGCGGAGTGTCATGCATCAAGTGAAGCCACGACGTAACGCATCAAGCGGAGTACGACAGCCAGCTGTTAGCTGCCAGCTGCCAGCTGCCAGCTGCCAGCTGCCGGCTGCCGGCAATGCCTGGTCTCGCATGATGGTTGACGAAACGGCGTCGCAGGACGCTTGACGCCAGGTCGTGATCGAATAGGTCCAGTGGTTGGATCGATGGTAGGCGTTATGGCTGGGGCGTGGCGGGCGCGTCCGTGAGGTTGCGCTCCAGTTCGCGTGGCAGTAGCTGCCAGGAGGTGTAGGTCCTGGTGTGGAACGCCGGGTCGCCTGGGCGTGCGATGGTGTGTCCAGCGCGCTGGAATCCGGCAGTGTCATAGTCGGTCCGCTTGAAAGCGGCGACGCGCCAGCTGGCGCTGGCCCAGGGCGGCAGGGGACTTCCGTCCAGCCGGAATGGCGTTTCGGGTTTGTCGCCGAGGCTGTCGAGTTCCGGTTGGGGCGGCGTGCGGGTGCCGGTGAAGTCGAGGGCGATGAGGATGGGCGCGACCGAGTGCCGTTCGTCGTCGATCCGGGCTACCCGCAACAGAGCCAGGTTGCCGTTGGCGGCACGGTAGCTGAGAACGTCGCCTGGTTGCAGGTCAGTGACGTGGCGCCTGGGCCGGCGCACCTTCTTCCGCTGAGGCTGTGGGCCGGCCAGTTGTGCACGGGCCTTGTCCAGGGCGTCGCGGCGCTTGGCGGCAAGGCGAGGGTTGTCCGACCACCTCGCGAGGTCGGCTCCGCTGTCGATGGCGGCGATGGCGTGGTCGCGAACCCTAGGGTCGAGGCGGCCGAGCTTGGATTGGGTGACGGCTAGGGCCAGCCAGACTGATGTCGCCTCGTCCGGGTCGTCGAGGGCCTCGGCGTAGGAGGTGAGCATGCGTTGTGTGGCCTCGTCGTCGGTCAGGCCATCTTCGAGCTTTTCGCGGTACTCGTCGCGCACGTCGCATGCCGTGTCGTCGGAGAAGAGGCCAGGCCCCCAGGCGCCCATGTCACCTTTCCTGCGTTCATGTTTCCGAGCCTGGTCAACCTGCCACAGATTTTGCTGGCCGTCACGTGGGACTGCGAGACCCGATGCCCGAAACCGCGCCCGTGGTGATCTGGTGCTTCGCCTTCGTGCGGTTCAGGTCAGTCTTGCTCCGGCGAGGGACGGCTTTGATCGGGCTGTCGGGTCGGTGACAGCGACCGCCGACCGCCGCCGGGTCAGCGAGCCGAAGAGCGAGGCCGGCTGGTGCTGGACCCCTGTCCTCGGCTCGTGGTGATGCCTGCTCTGTAGAGAGCCCTGCAAGGGTCGGCCGAGCAGCCAACGGAGCAGCCAAGCCAGCGAGCATGAGCGGACTATCACGGATACAGACGGTCAGCCGGCCAGCAAGAGCACCTAGCGGAGCAGGTCTCCGGTACCGACTCGTAATGCCCAGGTCGTTGGGTCAGTGTGGGGCACACAGGGGGCACAAGACACTGTCAAACGTCGTCAACCAGCCATCAACGATGGCAGCGCGAGACGCCGTGCGAGCAGGTGTCGCGGACCGTTCACGCTGGTGGCGGGACGGCGGCTCCATGTTCCGCTTCAGCTCAACCACGCCACGTGAGCTAGAGAGAGGCGGCGAGGGTGGCGGTCGACGCCGGACACGTCCGTACGGATGTCGCGGTTGGCCCGCGCACGGCGGCCGTCAGCGGACAGTACGAGCCTTGCCGGAAGCGCCTTACAAACGAGTGCTCACTGAGGTGATCTCAGCAAGATCGGCTTGATGTAAGCGGTTCTGCCTGTGTCTGTGGGGATGGCTGGGTTTTACGAGTTGGTGCACGATTAGGGCCTGACCGTGCTCGTCTGGGTGTTTGATGGTGTTGTATTTACCGCTCGGCGCAGCGGTCGGATACCAGGCCCGCGATGGCGAGCATGGTGTCTTCGAAGTGTTCGCGGCGTCCGATGTAGCGTTGCATCGGCCGCCACTGCTTGGGTTCGGCGATGGCATGCTCGACGCAGATGCGTTGCGATGACTGGGTATGACGTGCAGTGTTGTATTCCGCGCGCTGGGCCTCGGTGGCGTCTTTCGGTGGTTTCTTCGGGGGTGCGCTGACCTGATCGGGGAAGTCGCGGGCCAGGCCCTGGTAGCCAGAGTCGACCCTGGCTTTCACGTTCGGGTACCGGCGTAGCAGGTCCTCGATGCCCTCGGTTCGCAGCACCGTGACATCGTGCATGCGCCCTGGCCGGGTAGCCCCGCACCACAGCAGCCGGCCTTTGCCGTCGCTGATCACCGTGGGTTTGATCGTGTTCTGTTTCTTCTTGCCCGATACGAACGCCCGCCTACCTGGCCGGTTGGCCTTCGGCCGGCGGACCTGGACCTCGGTGCCGTCGATACGCAGTTCGACACCCTGGCTGTTGGCGTAGGCGAACACGTCGGCGAGGGTGCGCAGCCGCAGCCCCGGTTTGCCGGGTATGGCGAAGCCTCGGGCAGCCAGCAGCGGCCGGATCTCACCCACCGCGCGGGTGACGGTGGCGCGGTCCACCTTGTACAGCAGGGCTACCGCAGCGTGGGGAAGTTGCAGACGCAGGCAGACCAGGGTGGCGAGGACCCGGTCGGTGAAGGTCAGCTCATGATCTGGTCCGGCTCCGACGGCGCGTAACCGGTCGCCACCGCGACGTTCGCGCAGCCTGGACTCCTGCTGCGCGGACCACGGATCGGCCAGTTCGGCGATGAGCTTGGCCAGCCGGCGGCGAGGGATGCCGGTGAAGATACGATGAGACAAGGCCGTGCGGGCCAGTCTTGACGTCACAATCATGATCGTCCCGCACGGCCGCTTCCATGATCGAGGCGGGTCGGTCAGCTATCGCGCACCAACTCGTTAGCGGCTTGATTTGGCCCCACCTGACGGTTTGATTCGGCCCCATCGGTCGGGGTGCCGAATGTTGTGTCGGTTTGATTGGCCCCACCTGGAGGCTTGACAGGAGCGCTACCCGGTCTACCTCAGGGCGTCGTCGAGCGGCGCCGCGAGCTGGACACGACCATCGCCGCCGATCGCGCACTGATGGACCGCATCGCCGACCTCCAGGCGGCGCACCTCCACCAGCTCGCCGCGCTCCCGACGGCCGCCCGCCCGGCCAGCATCTAGGTCAGGCACGCCGGATGCTCGAGAAGTACCGCGTCCAGCTCTGGGCCCAGCAGCTCGGCACCGCGCAGACGGTCAGCGATGCCCGCATCCGCAAGATGCTGAGTCCGTAGCCGGCCCTACTCAGCGTCCTGTGCCTCGATCAGGTCGAGGTCGCGGACGCAGAAGCGGTGGTGCTCGAAGGTCTCGTTGAGCACCGTGCCGAGGCACTGCCGCACCAAGCGGCCCCGGGCGTACGGCGGCCAGACATCGTCGTCGGGCACCGGCGCTCGCGCTGCGAGCTGCACAGCGGTGACCTCGTCGAGCCAGGCCTCGAGCTCGGCGGCCTGTGCGTCACGCACGCTCACGATCTCGTCGAGGGCCGGATCGAGCGAGAGGTCAAGCCCGTGCGCTCCACGGTAGGGCTCGACGGTCGTCCCGATGCCCATCGGCGTGAACAGCTCCGTCGAGCCCAGGCAGCAGCGGCGGAACCACGAGTCGTGGACGAAGACCAGGTGGCGCATCGTCTGCACCGCCGACCACTCGTCGTTCACGCTGCGGCGCTCGATGCCGGGCGTACGGCGGATTCGCTCGATCGTGGCGGCCCAGCCGGCATGGAGCTGACGCGATGCCTCGCGCAGATCGGCAGGGTCCTCGGAGCGGATCAGCACCCGCACCGGATGACGCCGGTCGAGCTCTGCCTCGACGTACTCGGTGACCTCGACACCGTTCACCACGAGATTGGTGATGAGCCCGTCGATCACGGCATCCTGCATGACGACGCCGATCAGGCGTGCCCCGGTCAGATCGCACTCGCGGAACTCCGCACCGTGCAGATCCTCGTCGACATACCGCGTCATGCTCCGCATACTAGGTCCGAGCACCGACAAGCCAGCCTCCCCGGCTTGATTTGGCCTCTTCCAGGTCCTGACCGAGCGCGAAGAACGCAACAGCGTCGCGATCGCCTCCAACGAATCCTTCTCCGGATGGACCAAGACCTTCACCGACCCGCGCTTGTGCGCGGGCCATCGTCGACCGGCTCACCTACGGCGGCAACATCATCGAGATCGGCACACACTCCTACCGCCTCGCCCAGACCCGCTCCCGCCACGAGGCCCAGCAAGCCCAGGGTGGGGCCAAATCAGACCGTCACGGAAACCAGAAATCGGTCGACAGTGGGGCCAAATCAAGCCGTCAAGCCGAGGCCAAATGAGATCGTCATAGCCAGGATGGCCGTGGGGTGGGCCTGAAGGTGGGCGTGGAGTCCTCGTCGGTCGCTGCCGCGCGTTGACCGGTCGACAGCAACCGGGCTCACGACAGCCGCCCGTCGAGCTTGCGAAGCGCCTGACGCATCGCGTCGAGGTTGGCGTGAGCGTAGACCTTGAGCGTGATCTTGACGTCGGCGTGCCGGGCGATGGCCTGGACGACGTGCGGCGGGACACCGGCTCCATCAGCAGGGAGACGACGGTGTGCCGCAGGTCGTGCAGGCGGACATCGGGTAGGCCGGCGGTCTCCCAAAGCCGGGCGGACGAGCGGCTGAGGTGCAGGATCACCGTGCCCAGCACGGCGGACAGTGCGCTGACCACCACGTGCCGACCGTGGGGTCGCCACCAACCCGAAGATTGCCTCGGCGGGGACAATGGAACCCACGAGGGAGGTCGGCGATGGGTGAGGATCGAGGGCACACCGAGCGGTCAACGGACGAGGAGTCCGAAGTCCTGCGGCACGTCAGGTTCGGCAAGCTGCCTGCCCGAGTCGCGCCGGCGGACCTGGTCGAGACGACAGAAACAGATCCTCCGCACGAGGAGCCGCAGCAGCCTCCGGTGCGCCGGGAGTGGGGGTAGGAGCTGCGGCCGGGAATCCGGCTACCCGAACGGGTCGAGGACGTTCATTCCTCTCCAGCGTCTCGCTCGCCGTCGATGCCCAGCTCCGTCGTGCCCGCGGTGGGATAGTCCGTGGGCGGCAGGCCGAGCCGGTGATACGGCATCGGCTCGCCGAGGACCATGCGACCCACCGACGTGTCGACGGCGAAGACGAGATGGCGCAGCGTCTCGACGACGGACCACTCGTCGTCGACCCGTTCGTGGCGCGCAGCCTCGGGTAGCCGCTCCGCGCGCGCGACAATGCCCGACCAGAGTCGTTCGACGGTGTCCCACATCGACGGGCCGACGTCGTTGCGCCCGATACCCTGGGGCGGGAGCGGGCGGCCGAGGAGAGGTCCATTGAGTCGCGCAGTGGAGGAGTCCAACCGGGCGATGCTGCGCGCCCGCGACGCCATGGACCGGGCGTACGCCGAGCCGCTCGACATCCCCGCGCTGGCCCGGATCGCGCACGTCTCCGAGGCGCACTTCATCCGGACCTTCCGCGCCACCTTCGGTGAGACACCGCACCGCTACCTGCAACGTCGCCGGGTCGAGCGGGCCATGTACCTGCTGCTCCAGACCGGGCAGAACGTCACCGAGACCTGCTTCTCGGTCGGCTTCAGCAGTCTCGGCACCTTCAGCCGGACGTTCCGCGAGATCGTCGGCGAGTCACCCTCGGACTACCGGCGGCGCAAGGCACCCGCCGCAGCCGTGCCGAGCTGCTTCACGAAAGCCTGGACGCGACCCAGCAGTTTTGGATAAGCGGCAGGTCAGGAGCGCCGTCTAGCGTCATTCCCATGACGATGAACGCGATTTCCCGTTCCCAGATCTACGTCCTCGACCAGGACGAGGCCCTCGACTTCTACGTCGGCAAGCTCGGCCTGGAGGTGCACACCGACAGCGACCTCGGCTTCATGCGCTGGCTGACCGTCAACGTCCCCGGCGACCCGGGCCACGAGATCCTGCTGGAGAAGCCCGGCCCGCCGGCGCTGGACCCGGCGACCGCCGAGCAGGTCCGGGAACTGCTCACCAAGGGCGCGATGGGTGGCTGGCTCTGCCTGACCACCGACGACGCCCGAAAGACGTACGAGACGTTGGTGGCCAAGGGTGTGGACATCACCGACGAGCCGACCGAGCGCCCGTACGGCATCGACTTCGGGATTCGCGACCCGTTCGGCAACCGCATCCGCATCGGCCAGATGCACCCGCAGGGCTGAGAGGAGCGGACCGGTGACCGAGGCGATCACGATCCACGATGTACGACCGACGACTGTCGGCCGGGACCGGGCCCTGCTGGCCGGCGGTGTCCTCGCCGGTCCGCTCTTCATCGGGTCCGCGCTGGTGCAGGGGCTGACCCGGGACGGCTTCGACTTCCGACGGCACCCGGTCAGCGTCCTCAGCACCGGGGACCTGGGCTGGGTCCAGATCGCCACCTTCCTGGCCACCGGTCTGCTTGTCGTCGGCGCCGCCGTCGCGCTGCGCCGGGCGGGGACCGGCTCGGCCTGGCTGCCGCGGCTGCTCACCCTCTACGGGCTCGGGCTGGTGGGCGCCGGATTCTTCAGCGCCGACCCGGCTGACGGCTTTCCGGCCGGCACGCCGCGCGGACCCGGGCAGATCAGCTGGCACGGCGGGCTGCACTTCCTCGTGGCGGCGGTCGCCTTCGTCTCGCTGATCGTGGCCACGGTCATCGTCGGCCGCCGGGCCGTACGCCGGGGTGAGCGCGGTTGGGGCGCGATCAGCCTGATGGTCGGGGCGTTCTTCGCGGTGGCCTGGATCGCGATGATCGCCGGGCCGGGGCCGGTGACCATGGTGGGATTCGGACTCGCCGTGACGGCCGGCTGGGTCTGGATCTCGGCGCTCCTCACCAGGCGGGCGAGCGGTCGGGTCGACTGAGGGAGAGCGGGGTCGGGAGGCGCGGGCTACGATCGCGCCTCCCGATCCTGTATGAGGTGACAGATGGCGAGCCGCCTGCTCTACCTGGTCCGGCACGGCGAGCAGGACCGACCGGAGGTCGAGTCGCCGGAGATCGGGCTCTCCGAACGTGGCCACCGGCAGGCGGCGCTGCTCGGCGAGCGGCTGCGCGGCGTACCGTTCGCCGCCGTCCACCACGGCCCGCTGCGTCGTGCCACCGAGACCGCCGAGCTGGTCGCCGCGGCACTGCCCGGCGTTCCGGTGTACGCCTCCGAGTTGGCCGGCGACTACCTGCCGGACGACACCGACCCGGCCGGCCTGCCACCCGCGTACGGGCGGTTCCTGGAGGGGTTCTCGGAGCGTGAGCGGGTCGACGGGCCGCGACTGGCGGCGGCGGCCGTCGAGCGGTTCGCCACTGCGCCGGCCGAGGGTGACGTCCGCGAGCTGGTCATCACGCACAACTTCCTGATCGCCTGGTTCGTCCGGCACGCGCTGGACGCGCCGAAGCGGCGCTGGCTGGGCCTGAACCATCACAATGCCGGCCTGACCGTGATCCGTTACGGCACCGGCGGCCCACCCAACCTGATCGCCTTCAACGACGTGGCCCATCTGCCGTCGGAGCTGCGCGGCGCCGGCCTCCCGCCCAACTACCGGGTGTGACCGCTGCGCGGCGTCGACACGTGTCCGACGCGCCGGGAACCTGTGGCGTCGTCGGCGAGCAGAGGGGCTGCCACCGCTTCCCGCCCGGCGGCGGGCGGAGCACCTCAGCGGGCGGTGACCCGGTTCAGCAGCTCGACCACGGATGCCGTCACCGGCGGGCGGGCCCCGTCGCTCGGGCAGTCGACGTAGCCGGTCACGGTCCGGCCGACGGTGAGCTGGTAGGTGAAGGCGTCCCGGCAGTCGGTCGGGGACGGCGTGCGGGTGGCCTCGGCGGCGAGCCGAGGGTCGGCGGCGAGCTGCCGCAACCGGTCGAGATCCGTCCCGGCGAGCCGGCCGGTACGCGTCGCCCCACCGCGCTCGGCGACCGTCCACCGGCCGTCGGGCTCGACGGTCACCGTGCCGGCCAGCCCGGCGAGGCCGCCCGACCGGGCCAGCACGATCCGGACGGCCTGGGCCGACGGCGAGCTGCCACCCGCCGTCGCCGGGACGCTCGGCGGGGTAGATGTGGGGGCCGTCGAGGCGGCGCCCGAAGCGGTCGTGGCGGCCGATGCGGAGGCCTCAGGCGCAGGTCGTGACGGGTCGGTCGCTGAGCACCCGCTCAGGACGGTGAGCAGTGCGGCGATCTTGACGATTGTCACGGTTGATCTCATGTCGGTCGGACGCGCGCGGGTGCCGCCCGGTTCCCATCACCTGGGCCGCCTCATCCGAACGGCCAGTGTCGCCGGCTGGAAGCGTTTCCCCCCTTCTCTTTTCCCCGGTGTATCAGTATATCTACATGCGTGACTACCCCCTGTCACACACTCCCCCGTCAGGAGGGCCCGTGAGAAGAACCCTCGCCGCCGTCAGCGCAGCGCTGCTCACCAGCGGCGTACTGACCTGCGTCGTCACCGCGGCGCACGCGGCAACCCCCAGCGCCCCCGCCCCGGAATCCTCCGCCGCAGCTCGTGCCGACAGCCTGCTCCGCAGCAACCCCGGCGCCGTCCAGGGCGCCAGCGGTGAGTCCTACCAGGCCTACAGCACGAAGGTGGATTCCAACGGTGCGTCGCACACCCGCTACACGCGGACCTACCACGGCCTGCGCGTCTACGGCGGTGACTTCGTCGTCCACACCGCCCCCAACGGCAGCTACGCCGGCACGTCGGTCGGCCTGGCCGCACCGCTCACCCTGGGCACCACCGCCAAGGTCGGCGCGGCCACCGCCAAGGCGAGCGCCCGCAAGGCCTTCTCCGGCTCGCTCACCTCCGTCGGCGCGCCGGAGCTCTTCGTCGACGCCAGCTCCGGCCGCGGCCGGCTGGCCTGGGAGACCGTCGCCTCCGGCATGAAGGCCGACAAGCAGACCCCGTCGAAGCTGCACGTCATCATCGACGCCACCACCGGCAAGGTGGTCGGGTCGTACGACGAGATCGAGAACGTCGCGGGCACCGGCAACAGCATCTACGCCGGCACGGTCAGCATCGACACCACGCTCTCCGGCAGCACGTACCAGATGATCGACCCGTCGCACGGCAACGGCAGCACCTGCGACATGAACAACGGCACGTCGACCTGCACCACCTTCACCGACGCGGACAACACCTGGGGTACGGGCGCGAACTCCAACCGGCAGTCGGCCGCGGTGGACGCCCACTTCGGTGCCGCCAAGACGTTCGACTACTACAAGAACGTGCACGCCCGGAACGGCATCTTCGGCAACGGCACCGGCGTGCCCAGCCGGGTGCACTACGGCAGCAACTACGTCAACGCCTTCTGGGACGGCTCCCAGATGACCTACGGCGACGGCTCCGGCAACGCCAAGCCGCTGGTGTCGCTCGACGTGGCCGGCCACGAGATGAGTCACGGCGTCACCGAGAACGTGGTCCCCGGCGGCCTGACCTACTCCGGTGAGTCCGGCGGCCTCAACGAGGCCAACAGCGACATCTTCGGCACCATGGTCGAGTTCTACGCCGCCGCCCCGAACGACCCGGGCGACTACCAGATCGGCGAGAAGATCGACATCAACGGCAACGGCACGCCGCTGCGCTACATGTACAACCCGTCGCTGGACGGCTCGTCCGACAGCTGCTGGACCACCAGCACCAAGAACAAGGACGTGCACTACTCGTCCGGCCCGGCCAACCACTTCTACTTCAACCTGGCCGAGGGCACCGGCGCCACCGCGTACGGCACCTCGCCGGTCTGCGGCTCGGCCCCGGCGGTGACCGGCATCGGCCGCGCCAAGGCGGAGAAGATCTGGTTCCGGGCGCTCGACGTCTACTTCACGTCGAACACGTCGTACGTCAACACCACCACCCCGTCGAACACCGCCCGGGCGTACAGCCTCCGCGCGGCGACCGACCTGTACGGCAGCTGCTCGACCGAGTACAAGGCCGTCCAGGCCGCGTGGACCGCGGTGGCCGTCTCCGGCAGCGACGCGCCCTGCTCGACCGGTAACGACTTCTCGGTCTCGCTCTCGCCGACCTCCGGCTCGGTCAACCCGGGCAGCGCCGTCTCCACCACCGTGTCCACCGCGACCACCAGCGGGACCGCGCAGACCGTGACGTTCTCCGCGTCCGGCCTGCCGAGCGGCGCGACCGCGTCGTTCAGCCCGTCCTCGGTGACCTCGGGCGGCTCGTCCACCCTCACCATCAGCACCACGTCCAGCGCCGCAGCCGGGACCTACTCGGTCACGGTCACCGGCACCGGCACCTCGGTGAACCACACGGCGACCTACACGCTGACCGTCAACGGCACCGGCGGCTGCACCGGCGCGGGCCAGAAGCTGGGCAATCCCGGCTTCGAGTCCGGCAACACCGTCTGGGCCTCCACCGCCGGCGTCATCGGCCAGTACGGCTCCAGCGGCCAGCCGACCCACGGCGGGACCTGGAACGCCTGGCTGGACGGGTACGGCATCAGCCACACCGACACGCTCTCCCAGGCGGTGAGCCTGCCGGCCGGCTGCGGGTCGTACAACTTCAGCTTCTGGCTGCACATCGACACGTCCGAGACCACCACCAGCATCGCGTACGACACGCTCCGGGTGCAGGTACTCAACTCGTCCGGGACGGTGCTGGCGACCCTGGCCACGTACTCGAACCTGAACAAGGCCGCCGGGTACAGCCAGAAGTCCTTCTCACTGGCCTCGTACGCCGGCCAGACCGTCACCCTGAAGTTCACCGGCGTGGAGGACATCTCGCTGCAGACCTCCTTCGTGGTGGACGACACCGCGGTCAACGTCTCCTGACGTAGCCGTCCCCCCGGCGGGCCCGGCGGCCACCCCACGCGGGTGGTCGTCGGGCCCGCGCCGTTATGGTCGGCCGGACGGTCGGCCGGGTCCCGGTCGCCGGGCCGGAGGGGGAGGACATGTCGGACGCGGAGCTGACCGTCGAGGTGACCGGCCCGGTGGCGACGGTGGTGATCCGGAACCCGGCCCGCCGCAACGCGATGACCGCGGCGATGTGGCGGCAGCTCCCGGTGCTGCTCGACGGGCTGGAGGCCGACCCGGCGGTGCACGCGCTGGTCCTCACCGGCGCCGACGGCACGTTCTGCGCCGGGGCCGACCTCGGCGACCTGGACGAGCTGCTGGACGCCGGGGACGCCAGCATCGCGGTCACCGCCGAGGAGCGGCTGGCCACCTTCGCCAAGCCGACGGTGGCCGAGATCCAGGGCGCCTGCGTCGGCGGTGGCTGCCAGCTCGCCGTCGCCTGTGACCTGCGGATCGCCGCCGCGGACGCCCGCTTCGGCGTGCCGCCGGCGCGGTTGGGGCTGGTCTATCCCGCGCCGACCACCCGGCGGCTGGCCCGGCTGGTCGGGCCGTCCGCCGCCAAGCACCTGCTCTTCACCGGCGAGCTGATCGACGCCGACCGGGCCCTGCGGGTCGGCCTGGTCGACGAGGTGCTGCCGCCCGACGGGCTGGCCGCCCGGGTCGTGGCGCTCACCGCCGCCATCGCGCAGCGCTCCCGGCTGACCGTCGCGGCGGCCAAGGAGATCGTCGACGACCGGGCCGACGAGGAGCGGATCGCCTGGTGGCACGGGCAGGTCCGGGCCAGCGGCGAGGCCCGGGAGGGGGTGGCGGCGGCGAACGAGCGCCGGCCGCCGCGCTTCGGCTGGGCGCCGCCCGGCCGTCCCTGACCGTCGTGTGACCGGCTGCCGTCGACGGGTACGTCAAGGCCCGTTCTGGGGCGGTGACCCGCCGGGGTGGGCGCCGCGCCGGCGGTCAGCCGTCAGCCGTCAGGTCGTCGCCCTGCGCGGCCCGCGGCGGGACCGGCGGGCGCCGCGGCGGAGGCGTACCCCCGACACGGCCCCCTGTGCCCGCCGGCCGGTCCGTCACCGCCCGGCGAGCGCCGCCCAGCTCGGCGTCGCCGGCTCCCGCCGCAGCGGCATGCCCGCCTCGGCCGGGGTCCGGTCGCCCTTGCGCTGGTTGCACCCGTAGCAGGCGGCGGTGGTGTTCCGCCAGGTGTTCCGGCCACCGCGCGAGCGGGGCAGGATGTGGTCGATGGTGCCGGCCGGGGCGTCGCAGTAGGCGCAGCGCCGGCCGTCGCGGCGCAGCACGCCGGCCCGGGACCAGGCCGGTCCGGCGCTGAACCGCCAGCGGGTGACCACGTACCGGACCAGGCGGACCACCCGGGGGACCGGGAAGACCCCGATCAGCTGGTCCGGCTCGGCCTCGTGGATCTCGGCGACCCGTCGGCAGAGCATCCGGATCGCGTGCTGGACGGTGACCCGGTGCAGCGGGCCGAGGTCGGCGTTGATGACGAGGACGGCGTCCACCGGGGCTCCCTTCGACAGACGGTGGCGGATTCCGGCCCGGACAGCGAAAAGCCGCCCGGTCCGGTGCGCGGACGGGCGGCTGGACACGTGCGGGCACGCGTCAGTCGGGCCATCCGGCGAACGGACCTTCCGCTCGGCAACCGTCGCTGCGCAGCCACGACGGCACGGTGGTGACGTGCGGCATCGACATCGACGGCTCCCGGAGCGGTGGTTGACCTTGCGGGGTCACGGTAGTTCCGTGCCGGAAAGGCGGGCAACGTATTTCGATCCGCCGCCGGACGGGCGGCGGCGGATCGTGATCATCGTCGGCCGGCGAGCAGGCCACGCGGTCGGATCGACCGGAGCGGTTCGGCCGCCCCGCCCTCGGTGCGCAGGATGTGGTTCGCGGCGATGATGCCGGTCGCCGCCGACCGCTCCATCAGCGCGCTCGGGAAGTCCGTGCGGATGCCGTCCCCTGCCAGGTAGAGGCCGTCGGCGTCGGTGCGTACCCCCGGCCGCCAGGTGTCGCTGCCCGGGCTGAACGCCGGCGCCCGCGCCTCCACCCGGGCCCGCAGCTCACGGACCCGCAGGGAGGCCGCCTCCGGCCAGAGCCCGGTCAGCTCGACCCGCATCCGCTCGGCCAGCTCCTCGGCCGGCACGTCCGACTCGCAGGCGTACGCGTGCAACTCCACCACCGAGCCGCCGGTGCGCTCCGCCCAGCGGCGCGGCTCGTTCTCCAGCCGGTGGTACAGGGTGACCGAATCCAGCGTGGGCTGCCGGGACACCCCGCTGAACACCGCCCGGTCGGCGCGCACGTCCGCGTCCATCCAGTACCGCGCCACCGCGTACGGCGGACCGGGCCTGCCGAACGCGGGCATCCGCTCCACCAGCCGGGGCGCCGCCGCAGCCAGGCCGGGGGAGGCCGCGACGAGCGCGGCGAGCGCGGGCGGGTCGACGGCGAGCACGACGTGCCCGGCCCGGTACGACGAGCCGTCCGCGGCGGTCACCCGCCAGCCCGCCGGCTCCCGGTCCAGCCGCGCGGCGGCGACGCCGGTGACCACCCGCCCGCCGTGCTTCTCGACATGCCGGGTCAGCGGCTCCCAGATCGCCGTGGCGTAGTCCTCGTCCGGGCAGTCGAAGGCCAGCCCCTCCGGGTTGCCGAGCAGGTAGAAGTGGAACTGGGCGATCATCTCGGCGGCCGACATCTCCGCCTCGTGATTGAAGAACGAGTGCGAGAAGACCTCGAAGAGCATCGCCCGGGCCCGGTCCGGCAGCCGCAGCGAGCTGAGCAGCTCGTCCGCCGTCATCCGGTCGAACTCGGCGCAGGTGCGCACCGGGTCGTAGGTGAGCAGCGACAGCGCCGCGTCCCGGTCCATCCCGCGCAGGTCGGCCAGGCGCAGGCTCGGGCTGCGCAGCAGCAGCGCGAGCAGGTTCGCCGGCGGCGCGGGCGGGAGCTTTCCGAACTCCTCGGTGGGCCACTCGGCGCTCAGAATCGGGTAGCCGGGGATCGGCCGGAGGAAGCCCAGGCCCGGGTCGGCCCGGCGGAGGATCGACCGCCAGTTGTAGTACTGCCGGAAGAACGCGTGGAAGCCGTGCTCGTTGCGCTGCGTTCCGTCCGCCAGGTTCTCCGGCCAGGCGCCCAGCCGGCCGCCCAGGGTGGGCGCGGCTTCCAGCACCGTCACGTCCACCCCACGCTCGGCGAGCACCACCGCCGCCGACATGCCGGCGATCCCGCCGCCGACCACCACCGCCGCGGCCGGGCGCGGCACGCGGGACGCGCCGCCGCCGCCCGGATCCACCACGTGCTCGCGTACGCCGATGAGCCGACCAACCACTTGCGACAGTGCCATGCCGCACCTCTCCCCGGCGATGGAGCCTCCAGTCTCCCGGTTCAGCCGTCGGACGGCAGCAGGCAGCGCCGCTCGCGGTCCGAGGCGGGCCACGCCATGCGTTCATGATCGCGGGGCTGCGCGCGCTGCGAGCGGCTGACTACGATCCGGGCATGGCCGAGCCACTGCGCGACCGCGCCCGCCGCGCGACCGGCTGGCGGCTCCGGATGAACGGTGACACCCGCCCGCACTACGTGGTCTGCGGCTCCGACCCGCTCGCCTACTGGGTGGTCAGGTGGCTGCTCGCCACCGAGTCGCCCGCCGGCCGGGTCCGGGTCACCCTGGTCGTGCCCGGGCGCCGCCGCTCCGACGGGCCGGACGGCCGGGACATCGAGGGCGTCCAGGTGATCCGGGCCGACCGGCTGGACGAGACGGCCTTCCGCCGGGCCGGCCTGGCCGGCGCGGACGGGCTGGCCCTGCTGCATCAGGACGACGTCGGCAACATGCACGCCGCGCTCTGCGCCCAGGAGGTCGAGCCGCGGCTGCGCCTGGTGGTACGGATGTTCAACACCAGCCTCGCCAACGGCGTACGGCAGCTCTTCCCCGACTCGGCGGTGCTCTCCGACGCCTCCATGGCCGCCCCGGCCTTCGTGGCCGCCGCGCTCGGCGAACTCGCCCCCACCCACTTCCGGCACGCCGGACGCACCCTCTACGTGGCCCGACGCGCCGACGTACGCCCCGGGGACGTGGTCTGCGGACTGGCCGTCACCACCGACCCCGACCTGGTCCGGGTGCTCCCGGCGGACGAGCCCGCCGCCGACGTGGTGCTCGCCGAGGCGACCGGCCAGCCGCCCGGCACGGAACTCGCCGCCCGCCGGCTGGTCCGGGCCCGGCGCCGGCGGCAGCCGGTCGCGGTGCTGCTCCGCGCGGTCCGCAGCTTCGCCACCCGCAAGATCGGCATTGCGGTGATGCTGCTGCTGGCGGTGATCGCCCTGCTCGGCTGGCTCAACGGTCGCGCGGTGGATCTGAGCTGGACCGAGGCGATCTACCTGACGCTGGTCACCACCCTCAGCGGGCAGGACCCGGACGTCACCAAGCCGGCCGCCGCGCAGGTCATGCAGGTGGTGCTCAACCTTGCCGGGCTGGCGCTGATCCCGTTGATCACCGCGGCGGTGGTGGACGGCATCGTCAACGCCCGGCTGGCCCTGCACGCGGGCCGGATCCAGCCGGACCGCTCCGGGCACGTGGTCGTGGTCGGGCTCGGCAACATCGGCACCCGGGTGATGGCCCAGCTGCACGACTTCGGGGTCGAGGTGGTGGCCATCGACAAGGTCCCGGACGCACGCGGCGCGGCCCTCGCGCACCGGCTCGGCGTGTCGATGATCGTCGGCGACGCCGGGCTGGAGGAGACGCTCCGGGCCGCCTCGGTCGACACCTGCCAGGCGCTGGTGGTGGTCTCCACCGACGACGGCACCAACCTGCGCGCCGCGCTGAACGCCCGGGCGCTCAACGCCGAGCTGCGCGTGGTGCTCCGGCTCTTCGACGGCGACTTCGCCGAACGGATCCAGCGGGCGTTCGGCATCGGCATCTCGCGCAGCGTGTCGTACCTGGCCGCGCCCTCGTTCGGGGTGGCCCTGCTGGACCGGGCGGTGATCGCCACCATCCCCATCGGCCGGCACGCGCTGCTGGTCACCGAGGTGCCGGTGGTCGCCGGGTCCCCGTTGGACGGCCGCCCGCTCGCCGCGGTGGCCCGCCCCGGCGAGGTACGCCTGCTCGCGCACACCCGGTCCGGGCAGAGGACCGACTGGACCGCCGATCCCCGGATGGTGATCTCGGCGGGGGACCGGTTGACCGTGGTGGCCCGGCGGGCCGGGCTGGGCGCCCTGCTCCGCGAGACCACCCCGCCGCCGGAGCCGGCCCCCGCCGGCGCCCCGGTCCCGCGCCAGCCGGAGGAGTGAGCCTGGTTCAGGTGCGGCTGGTGCGGGTGCGGCGGAGGGCGTACCAGGCGGCGCCGAGGGCGAGGACGCCGAAGCCGGCGAGCACGCTGGTCAGCGGGAGGCTGACCGCCAGCACCAGGCAGCCGAGCAGCCCCAGGGCGGCGAGGAGCTGCACCGGGAGCTTCCGCGCCGGATCCCGACCCAGGGTGAGCGCCGAGGCGTTGGCGATCGCGTAGTAGACGAGCGCCGTGCAGCTGGAGAAGCCGATCGCGCCCCGCACGTCGCCGAGCGCGACCACCACGACCACCACGGCGGCGACGGCCAGTTCGGCCCGGTGCGGCACCCGGTACCGGGGGTGCACGGCGGCCAGCGCGCCGGGCAGGTCGCGGCGGCGGGCCATCGCCAGCGTCGTCCGGCCCACCCCGGCGAGCAGGGAGAGCAGCACCCCGGTCACTGCCACGGTGGCGCCGCCCCGGACCAGCCAGGCCAGGCCGGGCAGCCCCGCGGCGCTCACCACGTCGACCAGCGGCGCGGCGGACGCGGCCAGCCGCCCCTCGCCCAGCACGCCGAGCGCGACCACGGCCAGCACCAGGTAGATCGCCAGCACGATGCCGAGCGCCACGGGCACCGCGCGCGGGATGGTCCGCTCCGGGTCGCGTACCTCCTCGCCGAGGGTGGCGATCCGGGCGTACCCGGCGAAGGCGAAGAAGAGCAGGCCGGCGGCGGTCAGCACGCCCCGGATCCCGACGCCGGCCAGGCCGTCCAGCCGGCCGGCGGAGAGGTCCCCGGAGGTCAGGCCGGCCACGGCCACGGTGGCCAGCACGGCCAGGGTCACCGCGACCAGCGCCCGGGTCGCCGCCGCGGTCTTGCCGATGCCGCGAACGTTCACCGCGGTCACCGCCACCACCGCGGCGACCGCGACGAGCCGCGCCCGCCCCGGCCACAGGTACGCCCCGATCGTCAGTGCCATCGCCGCGCAGCTCGCCGTCTTGCCGACCACGAACCCCCAGCCGGCGACGAAGCCGGCGAACGGACTGATCCGTTCCCGGCCGTAGACGTACGTCCCACCGGACTCCGGGTAGCGGGCGGCCAGCCGGGCCGCGCTGGTCGCGTTGCAGAAGGCGATGAAGCCGGCCAGCGCCAGCGCGGCCAGCAGCCCGGCGCCGCCGGCCGCCGCGGCGGCCGGGGCGAAGACCACGAAGACGCCCGCGCCGAGCATCGACCCCAGACCGATGACCACCGCATCGGGTACGCCCAGTCGCCGCGTCAGTTGATCCACCAGCGCAGGTTAGGGGACCGAGGTGAACGGGCGGTCCCAGTTCCGCAACCGGCCGGGCAGCGGCACGTCGTCCCAGGGCACCCGGCGCAGCAGCCGGTCCAGCAGCAGCCCGAGCAGCAGCCCGGCGACCGAGTCGGTCAGCCAGTGCCAGCCCAGGTAGGTCGTGGTGGAGAGCACGATCAGCGGTGGCAGCACCCGGACCACGGTGACCAGCCGCCCCGGAACGGCACGGCCGAAGCTGCCCAGCAGCGGAACGAGAAGCAACGCGAGCACGCCGTACCAGACGATGGCGTTGGCGACGTGTCCCGACGGGTACGACTGCGCGTAACCCACCGGCAGGTCGTGCTGGAAGAGCGGCAGCGTCCGCTCCGGCGGGAGGAACGGCTCCTTGATGCTGGCGCTGGGGGCGGGACGCGCCGTCCAGACCTTCAGCGGGCCGATGGTCAGGTAGGTGAGCACGAACGCGGTCACCGGCGGCAGCACCGGGCGGACCGAGCGGAGCCGGACCGCCACCAGCACGCCGAGCCCGGCGGCGAGCAGCGTCAGCGGGGTGCCCTGGCCCAGGTAGTTGAGGATCATCGCGGTCCACCGGGCGCCGGTGGGCCGGTGGGCCGCCGCCCAGTCGGCGACCGCGGGGTCGACGCCGAAGAGATGGCCGGTGCTCAGCGCGACGGTCAGCGCGACCAGAGCGGCGAGCAGCAGGGCGTCACACCACCAGCCGGCCGGTCGGACCGGTCGGAGCCGCACCCGGCCGCGTACCCCCATGGTCTCCCGCACGCGACCACGCTACCGGCCGCGGCCGGCGCCGGGCCGGCGCGGGCATCGGTGGCTGTGTGCCCAACCACGAAGGGAAGCGCTCCGGCGGGGTGAGCCGGCACACTTGTCCCCGTGCGGATCACCTCGGCCCTCGTCGACCCGGCGCTGCTCGACCTCCCTTGGTCGACCCCGCTGGAGGAGTGGCCTGCCCAGCACCTGGTCGCGCTGCCGCAGGGCATCTCGCGGCACATCGTGCGCTTCGTCCGACTCGGCGAGTACGTCTACGCGGTGAAGGAGACCGGCGAGCGGGTCGCCGAGCGGGAGTACGACCTGCTCCGGGCTCTGGAGCGGATCGACTTCCCGTCGGTCGAGGCGATCGCGATCGTGGCCGACCGGCAGGCCGACGACGGCGAGCCGCTGGACCCGGTGCTGATCACCCGGCACCTGCAGTTCTCGCTGCCCTACCGGGCGCTCTTCTCCCGCACGCTCCGGCCGGAGACGATGAACCGGCTGCTCGACGCGCTGGCGGTGCTGCTGGTCCGGATGCACCTGACCGGCTTCTTCTGGGGCGACTGCTCGCTGTCGAACACGCTGTTCCGCCGGGACGCCGGCGCGTTCGCCGCCTACCTGGTGGACGCCGAGACCGGCGCCCTGCACCGCTCCCTCTCCAACGGCCAGCGCGGCGAGGACCTGGAGATCGCCCGGGTGAACATCTTCGGCGAGGCGCTGGACCTCCAGGCCGCCGGGCTGCTGCACGAGTCCATCGACCCCGAGGTGGTCTGCGAGCAGGTCGTCCAGCGTTACGAGCGGCTCTGGCACGAGGTCACCTACGAGCAGCAGGTCGAGCGGGGGGCCCGGCACGACATCGAGGGGCGGATCCGCCGCCTCAACGAGCTGGGCTTCGACGTCGCCGAGGTGGCCCTGTCGACCGTCGGCAACGGGCGCTATCTGGTCCGTCCCAAGGTGGTCGACGCCGGGTACCACACCCGGCGGCTGATTCGCCTGACCGGTCTGGACGCCGAGGAGAACCAGGCCCGCAAGCTCCTCAACGACCTGGACGCGTACCGGGTGGAGAGCGACCTGACCGACGAGCAGCAGGCCGCGCACCGCTGGCTGACCGAGGTCTTCGAGCCGGTGGTCCGGGCGGTGCCGGCGCACCTGCGTCGCAAGCTGGAGCCGCAGGAGCTCTTCGCGCAGATCATCGAGCACAAGTGGCTGCTCTCCGAGCGCGCCGGCCGGGACGTCGGCATGGGCCCGGCGATGCAGTCCTTCCTGGCCGACGTGCTGGTGCACCGCCCCGACGAGCAGGCCGTCCTCGGCGTCGAGGTCCCCGCCGCCGGCTGACCCGGGGCCCGGCTCCGGCCGCCTGCGGTCACTCCACCCAGGAACCCGCCCGCATCACCCGCACGACGTTGAGGTCGTCGTCGAGGACCACCAGATCGGCGCGGAGGCCGGTCTGGAGCGCGCCGACCGTGTCGCCGAGGCCGATGGCCCGGGCCGGGGTGGTGGCCACCATCCGGCAGGCGTCCGGCAGGGCGATGCCGGCCGCCACGGCGTGCCGCAGGGCGGCGTCCATGGTGAGCGTGCTGCCCGCGATCGCGCCGCCCCCGGTCAGCCGGGCCACCCCGTCGGCCACGGTGACCGCCTGACCGCCCAGCTCGTACTCGCCGTCGGGCATGCCGGCGGCGGCCATCGCGTCGGTGATCAGGGCGGCCCGCTCCGGGCCGGCGACCGAGGCGGCGAAGCCGAGCATGCCGTCGTGCAGGTGGACGCCGTCGGCGACCAGCTCGCAGACCACGTTCGGGGCGTCGAGCAGGGCCACCACCGGTCCGGGCTCCCGGTGGTGCACCGGGCGCATGCCGTTGAACAGGTGGGTGCCGACGCTCGCGCCGGCCGCCACGGCGGCCCGGGTCTGCTCCCAGGTGGCGTCCGTGTGTCCGACGGCGGCGACCACGCCCTGCGCGGCGAGCAGCTTGATCGCGTCCAGCGCGCCGTCCCGCTCCGGGGCCAGGGTGACCATCCGGACCGCGCCCGCGCCGACCTCGATCAGCTCGGCCAGCTCGTCGGTGGACGGGTCGCGGAGGAACTCCGGGTTCTGCGCGCCGCAGCGGTCCGCCGACAGGTACGGGCCCTCGAAGTGGATGCCGGCCAGCACGCCGGCGTCGACCAGCGGTCGGTAGGCGGCGGTGGCGTCCCGCATCAGCGCGAAGGGGGCGCTGACCAGGCTGGCCAGCAGCGTCGTGGTGCCGTGCCGCAGGTGGAACGTGGCAGCCTCGCGAGCCTGCTCGGCGTCTCCGGTGGTGAAGGTGTGCCCGCCGCCGCCGTGGGTGTGCATGTCCACGAAGCCCGGCACGATCCAGTGCCCGTCGCGGAAGGACGGGTACTCGGCGACCGCCCGGATCCGGTCACCGGTGATCTCCACGCAGCCCTGCCGGATCACGCCGGTCGGGGTCACCACCTTCCCGGTCACCCGCACGGTCATCAGGTCTCCTCCACAGCTCTGGGATGGGCAGGTCAGGGTAGGGCGTCGAGCGCCAGCAGGGCGGCGCCGAGGCAGCCGGCCTCGTCGCCGAGGGCCGCCGCGACCAGGCGCGGCTCCCGGTGGAAGGTCAGCCGCTCGCGCAGCGCCGTGCGCAGCGGATCGAGCAGCCGGGGACCGGCCTGGGCCAGCCCGCCGCCGATCACGATGGTCGCCACGTCGTAGAGGGCCTGGCCGGTGGCGAGCCCGTCGGCGAGCGCCTGGACGGCCTCCCGCCAGACCCGGCCGGCCAGCGGCTCACCGGCCGCCGCCCGGTCCGCCACCTCGGCGGCGGTCGCCGGGGTGCCGGCCAGCTCCGCGTACCGGCGGCCGATCGCGGCGGCCGACGCCACCGCTTCCAGACAGCCGGGGCGGCCGCAGCCGCAGCGCGGGCCGTCGGGGCGTACCAGGATGTGGCCGATCTCCCCGGCGGCGCCGTGCGCGCCGACGGCGGCGGAACCGTCGACCACGTGGGCGGCGGCGATGCCGGTGCCGATGGCGACGAAGAGCACGTGGCCGGCGCCGCGCCCGGCGCCGAGCCGGGCCTCCGCCAGGCCGCCGACGCGCACGTCGGGGCCGAGCGCCGTCGGCAGGCCGAGCCGAGCCTCCGCCAGCTCCCGCAGCGGTACGTCCCGGAAGCCCACGTTCGCCGACCAGACCGCCACCCCGCGGGCCTCGTCCACCACCCCCGGTACGGCGATCCCGCAGGCCACCGGCGTCAGCCCGTCGGCGCGGGCCTTGCCGGCCAGCCCCTCGGCGACCTCCAGGATCGTGTCGACCACGGCGTCCGGGCCGCGCCCGGCGTCGGTGAGGTGCCGTTCGGCGTGCACCACCACGCCGTCGGGGCGGACCAGGGCGCACTTCATCCCGGTGCCGCCCACGTCCAGCGCGACGACGACCGGGGTGGCTCCGGTCACGCGAGGACCACGGAGCGGGTCAGGTGGCGGGGCGCGTCGGGGTCGAGGCCGCGGCTGGTGGCGAGCGCGACGGCGAACCGCTGGGCGAGGATCAGGTCGGCCATCGGGTCGACCGGGGTACGTCCGGCCGCCCAGCTGGTCAGCACGGTGTGGCAGCCGTGGGTGCGGCTGTGCACGAACGCGGCGCCGGTGGCGGCGACGTCCTCGGGGAGCCCGTCGGGGATCCCGCCGAATGCCCAGACCAGCCGGCCCGGGGCGGCCACCGAGATCGGGCCGTGGCGGTAGTCCATCGCCGGGTACGCCTCGGCCCAGAACGTGGCCGCCTCGCGGCACTTCAGCGCGGCCTCCTGGGCCAGCCCGACAGTCCAGCCGCGGCCGAGGAAGGTGACCTGCTCGATCCGGGCCGGGTCGATCGGCAGCGGGGCCCGGACGGTCACCTCGGCGTCGGCGGCCAGCGCGCCCACGTTGTCGCCGAGGTGGGCGCGGAGCAGGGCCAGGGCGGTGGTGGCGAAACGGGTCTGCACCACGGACCGCTCGTCGGCGAAGGGCATGGTCACCGCCGCGTCGGCCAGCTCGACCGCCGGGGAGCCGGGGTCGCCGACCAGGACGGTGGTGGGCACCCGCCCGCGCAGCGCGGCGAGCAGCTCCAGCACCTCGGTGGTGGTGCCGGAGCGGGTGATCGCGATGAGCCGGTCGTAGCGGCGGCCGGTGGGGAACTCGGAGGCCTGGAAGGCGTCCGTCTCGCCCTGGCCGGCGTGCTCGCGCAGCCCGGCGTACGCCATCGCCATGAACCACGACGTGCCGCAGCCGACCACGGCGACCCGCTCGCCGCGGCGCGGCAGGTGGTCGGCGACGGTCGGGGCGAGCCGCGCCGCCTCCCGCCAGCAGTCGGGCTGGCTCGCGATCTCCGCGTGCACGTACGCCATGACAACTCCTCGCAGGGGAGACCGTTGCGCAATACGGCTCATTATGGCCGTCTTTCGCGCGTCATTCTGCGCGAGTCCGGGTGGCCGTGGCAACCAGCTCCCAGATCGCGCAGACCAAGGTTTTGCGCACTGGCAGTTTCGCGCACTACTGTGCACGCAATCAATCACCGTCCGTGCAGATTCTCTGGAGGCCCCCGCGGTGGACCGCTACGCCCGATGGAACGCGCTGCTCGAGATGCTGACCGACAGCGGTCGGGTCAGCGTCGAAGAGGCAGCCGCCCGCCTGGAGGTCTCCCAGGCGACCATCCGGCGTGACTTCGACCAGCTCGGCCAGCAGCAGATGATCACGCGGACCCGGGGCGGCGCGGTGGCCAACGGCGTCTCGTACGACCTGCCGTTGCGCTACAAGACCGCCAAGCACTCGGCCGAGAAGCAGCGGATCGGGGCGGCCGCCGCGGCGCTGGTGACTCCCGGCACCGTGGTCGGCCTCAACGGCGGCACCACCAGCACCGAGGTGGCCCGGGCCCTCGCCGTCCGGCCGGACCTCAACACCAGCGCCGAGGGCGCCCAGCTCACCGTGGTCACCAACGCCCTGAACATCGCCAACGAGCTGCTGGTCCGCTCGCGGATGAAGGTGGTGGTGGCCGGCGGCGTGGTGCGGCCCAAGTCGTTCGAACTGGTCGGCCCGCTGGGCGGGGCGCTGCTGCGCGAGGTGACCCTGGACGTCGCCCTGCTCGGCGTGGACGCGATCGACCCGCAGCTCGGCGCGGCCGCCCACCACGAGGGCGAGGCGGCGATGAACAACCTGATGGTGGCCCGGGCCAAGCGGGTGGTGATCATCGCGGACTCGTCCAAACTGGGCGGTCACGCGTTCGCGCGGATCTGCTCGGTGGACCGGGTGGAGACCCTGGTCACCGACTCCGGCGCCGACCCCGCCGTGGTGCAGGCGTTCCGCGACGCGGGTGTGCACGTCATCTGCGCCTGAGGCGAAATCCGGGAAACCCCGATGCATACCGGATATTGTCTTCCACTGCATACCGCGTATGGTGTCCGCTGTCACCAATTGCCTCATCGGGGGAGGTCAGCTTGTCGGCTGTCCTGGAGATCGAAGGTCTCCGCAAGACGTACCGGAGTCGTCGACGCGGGGTACGGCACGCGCTCGACGGCTTCGACATGCGGGTCGAGGCGGGCCAGGTGCACGGCTTCCTCGGCCCCAACGGCTCGGGCAAGACCACGACCCTACGGACCCTGCTCGGCCTGATCCGGCCGAACGGCGGCCGGATGGCGATCCTCGGCCACGAGGTGCCGCAGGCGCTGCCGGTGGTCGCCGCACAGGTCGGGGCGATCGTGGAGAGCCCCCAGTTCTTCCCGCACTTCTCCGCGCGGGACACCCTCGACCTGCTCGCCGGTGCGGGGCAGCTGCCCCGGCAGCGGGTGGACGAGGTGCTGGAGCTGGTCGGGCTCCGCGACCGGGCCGGCGAGCGGGTGAAGACCTACTCGCTCGGCATGAAGCAGCGGCTGGCGGTCGCCTCCGCGCTGCTCAAGAACCCGAAGCTGCTGATCCTCGACGAGCCCGCCAACGGCCTCGACCCGGGCGGCATCCGGGAGATGCGCACGCTGATGCGGGACCTCGCCGCCGCCGACATGACCGTGGTGCTCTCCAGCCACATCCTCGGCGAGATCCAGCTCATCTGCGACTCGGTCACCATCATCTCGCTGGGCCGCCGGGTCGCCTTCGGCCCGGTCGAGCAGGTGCTCGCGGCGCACTCGCAGGGTGCGGTCCGGGTCTGCCTGGAGGCGGTCACCGACCTCCCGCAGGCAGCCGACGTGCTCACCCGGGCCGGGATTCGGGTCGCCGCCGAGCCGGACCACCTGATGCTCGCCGGCGTCGACAAGCCGGCCACGGTCAGCCGCCTCCTCGCCGAGCAGGGCCTGTACGTCAGCGAGCTGGCCCCGGTCGCCGTCGACCTGGAGAGCGTCTTCCTCGAACTGACCGCCACCGCGCCGGTACCCGGCCAGCACCGGCAGGTCGATCAGTCCACGAAGGTCGGTGAGCCGGGCATCGGCGGCACCGGGGGAGGTTGGGGCGCATGAGCCTGTACGTCACCGAGCTGCGTCGGCTGGCCAAGCGCCGAATCACCCGGCTGCTGCTGGTGCTGCTCGTCCTCGGGCTGGCCGGCATCGCCACCGCCTTCGCCTTCTCCAGCCACACGCTCTCCCCGGCGGTGGTCGCCGAGGCACAGGCGAAGTCGGACGCCGACTACCAGCGGGAGCTCAAGAACTGGGAGCGGTCGGTCGCCGAGTGCGACACCGCGACCGCGCGCGGCGAGAAGACCGAGGACCGGTACGGCCCCGACTGCGGCCGGCAGTGGCAGCCGCAGCCCGAGATGTTCGACCCGAAGTGGAACCTGCCGTACCAGTTCGACTTCCGCGGTGAGTTCGGCAACTTCATGGCCGTGTTCGCGGGCGCGGTCGCGCTCTTCGCGTTCCTCGTCGGGGCGTCGTTCGTCGGGGCCGAGTGGAGTACCGGCGGGATGATGAACCTGCTGCTCTGGCGTCCGAAACGACTGGCCGTGCTCGGCACCAAGCTGGCCGCCGTGCTCACCGCGCTGCTCGGGGTGAGCGTCGTGCTCGGGGCGCTCTGGACGCTGGCCTTCTGGCTGATCGGCACGTACCGGGGCAGCACCGCGAAGGTGACCTCGGGGGTCTGGCAGTCCACGGCGATCAGCGGCGTCCGGGCGTTGGCCCTGGTGCTGGCGGTGGGGGCGGTGGCGTTCGCGCTCGCCTCGCTCGGCCGGCACACCGCGATGGCGCTCGGCGCCGCGGTCGGGGTCGGTGTCATCAGCGAGATCGGCATCCGGATGGCGGTCCAGATGGCGGGCGTCCGGTTCGGTGAGCGCTGGATGCTCTCCACCTACGCGCTGGCCTGGTTCCAGAAGCAGTGGAAGCTGTTGGACTACAAGTCCTGCGAGGTCAGCCAGGGGCAGTGCAGTCCGAAGGAGATGCTGATCACCTGGCAGGACTCCGCGCTGGTGCTCGGGTTGGGCAGCGCGCTCGTGCTGGTCGCCGCCTTCTGGACGATGCGGCGCCGGGACATCTCCTGACGGTGACCGCCGCGGACTCCGGGTCCGATGCGACCGGGGCGGACCCTGGTTAGGCTGGGGTCCCCCCGGTCGGTGCCACCGCGCCGGCCCCCGCCCTCCCGAGGAGCGCCATGTCCGCCGACGCCTCCGCGGCCGCCACCGACCGGCCCGAGCCGTCCGGACGCGTCGACGTCGAGCGTCGGCAGGGCGGTGTGGCGGTCCCGCCACCGCGTTCCGCCCCGGCCGTCGAGGCGGATCCGGCGCCGGCCGCCGCGATCGGGAACGAAGCGCCCCCGCAGCCCGACGAGCGGGTCGAGGCGGCCGAGGGTGGGCCGCCCGACGTCGAGGGCGGGCCGGCGGCCCTCGACCCGGCGGACGGGCTGACCGAACGGGACCGGCGGATCCTCGCGTTCGAGCAGCAGTGGTGGAAGCACGCCGGGGCCAAGGAGCAGGCGATCCGGGACACCTTCGGGCTATCCGCGACCCGCTACTACCAACTGCTCAACGTGTTGCTCGACCACCCGGCCGCGCTGGCCGCCGAGCCGCTGCTGATCGGCCGGCTGCGCCGGCTGCGTTCCTCGCGGGCGCGCAACCGGCGGCGCTGACCAGGGCGTACCGGTGAGTTGGCGGAGACCGGTGACGGTCCCCGCCCGCATGTCGCCGCCCGGTCCGGGTAGGCGGGCGGCGACGGAGGGAGCGAACGGATGGGGGCACCAGACCGCCGGTACCCGACCGGGAGTCGGCCGGCACGGCCGGTCGGGGCGGCGCCGATGATGCGGGTCCGCTCCGCCTCCGCCGCCGCGCCGGGCCGGCCGGAGAACGAGGATGTGGTCTTCCGCCTCGGCCCGCTGGTCGGGGTGCTCGACGGGGCGACCGTGCCGGAGGGCTTCGACACCGGGTGCGTGCACGGCCCCGCGTGGTACGTCCGGCACCTGGCCGCCCGGATCGGCCTGGCGCAGGCGGCCCGCCCGGCGGCGACCCTGATGAGCAGCCTCGCGGCGGCCATCCTGGCGGTCCGCGCCGACCACGGCGGCGACTGCGACCTCGACCACACCGGGACGCCGTCCTCCACCGTCTGCCTGCTCCGCGAGGGCGGGGACCAGGTGGACTACCTGGTGCTCTGCGACAGCCCGCTGGTGCTGGACGCCGGCGGCCGGGTGAGCGTGGTCTCCGACGAGCGGCTGGACACCGCGACGGCGGAGCTGCGCCGTACCGCCGCGGACCTGCCGGGCGGCGAGGTCGATCCGGTGACCCGGTTCCGCCACGCGGTCATGGTGCAGCGGGAGCGGATGAATCGGACGCACGGCTACTGGGCGGCCGCCGCCGACCCGGACGCCGCGTACCACGCGGTGACCGGGACGCTGCCGCTGCGCGGACCGGGGGCGCTGCGCCGGGCGGCGCTGCTCAGCGACGGCGCGTCCTGCGCGGTCGAGCAGTTCGGCCTCTTCGACTGGGCGGGGTTGCTGGACGTGACCGCCGTCGAGGGACCGGAGGGGTTGATCGCGCGGGTCCGGGCCGCCGAGCGCGACCACGCGGACCGGCTGCGCCGGCACAAGCGGACCGACGACGCCTCGGTGGTGTTCTGCGAGTTCGACCCGGCGGACTGAGCCGGGCGTCCGCCGTCGGGAGACCGGTCCGACAGCGGAGCGTGAGGCGAAACACAGCGGGAGGTCCGACCGGCCGGTACGTTCCGCCGGACCGGCAGTCCCCGCCCGAAGGGCTGGACGCCGGCCGGTAGGGGCGGCAGACTGCGGCACGTGGCGGGTGCGGTACGGCTTGAGCCGGTGGACGAGCGGAACCTGGAGCCGTTGCTCTCCGTAGCGGCCGCCGAGGCGGAGCCCGACGACGTGATGCCCCCGGTGGTGGACGCCCCGGCCGGCTGGTCGCTGGCCCGCCGGGAGGCCTTCCGCGACTTCCATCGGGCCAGCTTCGCCGGCCTGGGCGGCCCCACCCACACCCGGATGTACGCCATCCTGGCTGGCGGTGAGGTGGTCGGCATGGTCCGGATGACCCGCTGTGACCAGCCCGGCATCGTGGAGACGGGGATGTGGCTGGGGCGCTCGGCCCGGGGGCAGGGTCTCGGCGCGGCGGCGCTGCGGGAGCTGCTGAACGCGGCGGCCGCGGCCGGTATGCGCACCGTCGTGGCCGAGACGACGCCGGACAACGTCGGCGCGATTTCGGTATTGCGGAAATGCGGCGCGCGATTGCGGGAGGACGGCGGCAAGGTGCGCGCGGAGATGTGTCTGGATTCGGCCCTGCCGGCCCTTTGAGTCCTTTGCTTTCCATGCGTGCACTAGCGGCTTCTACCTGCTAAAAACAATTCTTCTGGCCGGTTTGCGAGGCTTCCTCACCGCCGTGGCGGCCTATCCGAATGCCCTGTGACGAACCCCGCGGGAACTGCGGGTAAATGTTTCGTGGGTGGGCCCCCGGGTACTGCCGGCCGGGTCCGCTAATACGGGATACCCGGTCGCAGGCCTATTTCGCGCTACTCCCCGGAGCTGGTTTCCGGCCTGCCCGACGAAGCGGTGTCCGCGTCCCCCGGGGAGCGAAGGAGAACTGATGAAGAGCGGAGCAAAGGTCGCGTTGGCGGTGGGCTTCGGCTACGTCCTCGGCCGCCGTAAGAAGTTGCGTACCGCCCTCACGTTGGCCGCCGCGGTGGCCGCCGGCCGGGCCAGCCAGAATCCAGGCGGCCTGCTGAAGTACGGCACCAACCTGCTGAACGCCTCCCCCCAGCTGGGCAACCTCTCCAGGCTCGGCAGCCCCCTGGCCACGGCCGGCAAGGCGGCGGCGAGCGCCGCCGCCGGCAGCGGCATCGACGCCCTCAGCGGAAAGCTGCGCGGCAGCGCCGACTCGCTCCGCCGGAGGTCCGGCGGCGGCCAGCCGGAAGAGGAGGCCGCCGGCGAGCGCTCGGCGCCCGACGAGGAGCAGGAGCTCGACGACCAGCCCGAGGCCCGGGACGACGACCGCGACGACTACGACCGCGACGAGCGGCCCGTCCCGGCGCGCCGGCAGCGGGGGCGGTGATCATGGCGACCAACCCGAACCTCGCGGACCGGGCACGCGAGCAGCTCGGCGGCGAGCTGCGCAACCTGGCGACCGCGGTCGGTGAGCGGGCGGTCCAGGTGGTGACCGAGCGGCTCACCGGCGCCAGCGGCCGGCTCAGCGACTACGCGAAGTCCGGCGGCGGCCCCGGCCTGATCGCCGCCGCCACCGGCGCGCAGAAGCTCGCCGAGGGTCACTCCCCGATGAAGGCCATGTTCCATGCCGGCCTGGCCGGCGGTAAGGAGAAGTTGATGTCGGCGTTCGGTGGTGGCGGCGGCAAGGGCGGCAAGGGCAAGAAGAAGCTCAAGGTCACCAACATCGTCGAGACCATCGAGGTCGGCGTGCCGGTCCGGGTCGCGTTCAACCAGTGGACGACGTTCGGCGACTTCCCGAGCTTCATGAAGAAGGTCGAGCAGGCCGACAAGGAGTCCGACGAGAAGATGACCTGGAAGGCGCAGGTCTTCTGGTCGCACCGGAGCTGGGAGTCGACCATCGTCCGGCAGCTCCCGGACCGCCTCATCCACTGGCGCTCGAAGGGCAAGAAGGGCTCGGTGGACGGCACGGTCAGCTTCCACGAGGTCGGCCCGAACCTGACCCGCATCCTGGTCGTGCTGGAGTACCACCCGCAGGGCCTCTTCGAGCACACCGGCAACATGTGGCGGGCCCAGGGCCGACGGGTGCGGCTGGAGCTGAAGCACTTCGTCCGGCAGGTGATGACCCAGACCGTCCTGGACCCGGACTCGGTCGAGGGCTGGCGCGGTGAGATCGAGGACTCCCAGGTGGTCAAGGACCACGAGACCGCGCTGCGCGAGGAGCAGGAGCAGCGCGAGCAGGAGGAGCAGGGCCGGGCGGAGGAGCCCGAGGAGGAGCCGGAGGAGGAGCGCGCGGAGCGCCGACCGGCCGAGCGCGCCCGCCAGCGTCCGCCGCAGCGCCGTCGTCCGCCGGAGGAGCAGGAAGAGGAGTACGAGGCCTACGAGGAGGGCGAGGACTTCGACGAGGGGTACGAGGAGGAGGAGCCCGAGGAGGAGCAGGCGCCGCCGCGTCGCCGGCAGCCCGAGCGGGCCCGCCGCCAGCAGCCGCGGGAGGAGCGGGAGCCGCGCCAGGAGCCGGAGCGCCCCCGCCCGGCGGCCCGTCGGGCCCCGGAGGCACCACGACGGCCGGTGGTCCGCCGCCGGCGTGAGGAGCGTGACCAGTGAGCATCGCGACTACGAGCGGCGGCCAGGGCGGTAGCGCCCTGGAACGCGGCGGAGCCGGCGGCGGTGGTGGTGGCGGCGGCACCCTCGCCGACGTGGTGGAGACGGTGTTGGACAAGGGCGTGGTGATCGACGCCCAGGTGTCGATCGCTGTGGTCGGCATCCAGCTGCTGGAGATCAACGCTCGGATCGTGATCGCCAGCGTCGACACGTACCTGCGGTTCGCCGAGGCGGTCGACCGGCTGAGCATCGTGCCCAAGGGCACGAAGGGGCTGCCCGACCTGGTGGGGGACGCGGCCGGGGCGGCGACCAAGGGCAAGGCGATCTCCGGCCTCGGCAAGGCCGCCCAGGAGATCAGCGGCGCGGTGGCGGACTCGCTGAGCGACCGCGGCTCCGACCGGGAGCGGGAGCGGCCACGCCGACGCCGGGACGAGGAGCGTTGAGATGACCGACGAGCAGGCGCAGCCGGCCGGCGAGGCCGGGTTGTTCATCTACGGCATCGTGCCGTCCGACGTGGAGCCGACCCCGGACGCGGAAGGGGTCGGCGACCCGCCGGGCGCGGTGACCGTGGTCCGGCACGGGGACCTGGCGGCGCTGGTCAGCGAGGTTGGGTTGACGGAGCCGATGGGCCGCCCGGCCGACCTGACCGCGTACCAGACGCTGCTGGACGGGACGGCGGCGGTCGCACCGGTGCTGCCGGTCCGGTTCGGCACGGTGGTGACCGGGCCGGACGCGGTCGAGGACCTGCTGGAGGCGCACCACGACCGGTTCGCCGCCGCTCTCGACGAGTTTGAGGACCGGGTGCAATACACCGTGCACGGCCGCTTCGACGAGGAGGAGATGATCAGCGACTTCCTCGCCGCGAACAGCTCCGCCGCCGCGCTCGCCGACCAGGTGCGCGGCCGCCCCGAGGTGCAGAGCCGGGAACAGCGGATCCGGCTCGGCGAGATGATCAGCCAGGGGGTGGAGCTGCGCCGGGAGGCGGAGAACCGGGCGCTGATCGACGCGCTCACCCCGTACGCGGTGGCGCACGCGCCGCGCCCGCCGAGCAGCGAACTCGACGCGATGAACGTCGCCTTCCTGGTCGCCACCGACTACGAGGAGGACTTCGTCCGGGCGGTCGAGGACTTCGCCGAGCAGCGGCGGGACCTGATCCGGATGCGGCTGCTCGGTCCGCTCGCCCCGTACGACTTCGTCAGCGCGCACCAGCTGGCGGGGTGAGCAGATGGACATCCTCTGGGGGCTGCTGACCCTGCCGTACGCCCCGGTGCGGGGCCTGACCTCGATCGTCAAGGTGATCGCCCGGGAGGCGGAGTCGCGGCAGCACAACCCGGTCAACATCCGGCGCGAGCTGGAGGAGCTGGACCGGGCGGCGGCGGCCGGCGACATCACGCCGGAGGAGCGGGACCGGGGACAACAGCAGGTCCTGGACCGGCTGACGACACCGGCCGGCGGCGCGGGACTTACCCGTCCCGGCGCCGCCGGTCGCCGGCCGCCGCCGGCCGGGCGGGAAACCGGGCGGCGGCGGACCGCCGGTCGACGGGGTGACCAGGACCGCGGGCGAGGGGACTGAGATGACGGCAGCAAGGATCCGCGGCGACGGCGACCGGGAGCACTGGCGCGACCGGGGCGCCCGCGACGACGACCGGCCCGCCGACGAGGAGGAGTACGAGGAGATCTCGGCCGCCGAGGCGGCCCGGGAGGGGCTGCGCCAGATCGTCGGGCTGACCGGCAAGGACCCGCTCGGCATCACCTCGATCCAGCCCACCGACAACGGCTGGCTGGTCGGGGTGGAGGTGGTCGAGGACCACCGGATCCCCGCCTCCACCGACCTGCTCGGCCTCTACGAGGTGGAGCTGGACATGACGGGCAGCCTGCTCGGCTACCGGCGGGCCCGCCGGTACCAGCGGGGCAAGGGCGACGGGGGCTGAGATGACGATGGCGGGGCCACCCTCGGTGGTGCAGAACTCCGGCCAGGTCATGCCGGCCGGGAACGAGCCGGCGAACCTCGGCGACATCCTCGAACGGGTGCTCGACCGGGGCATCGTGATCGCCGGCGACATCCGGGTCAGCCTGCTCGACATCGAGCTGCTGACCCTCAAGCTGCGGCTGGTCATCGCCTCGGTGGACACCGCGCGGCAGATCGGCATCGACTGGTGGGAACACGACCCGTGGCTCAGCTCGCGGGCCCGCCCGCCGGTCGAGCCGGGGCCGCGTGCCCCGGAGGAGGTGGAGGCGTCCCGGCGGCCCCGGGTGGCCGCGCGGGCCGAGCGGGAGGAGCGGGAGGAGCGGAATGAGTACGACCGCTGAGACCACGCCGGCGGACGGCGCCCCGGAGACCGGGACGGGCGTCTGGCTGCACGGCGTGACCGTCGATGTCGACCCGGCCACGCTCGCCGGGGTCGCCGGGATGGACGGCGCCCCGGTCCGTGCGGTCCGGGCCGCCGGCCTGACCGCGGTGGTCAGCGCCGCCCCGCTGGCCGAGTACGGCGAGGCGGCGCTGCGCCGCAACCTGGAGGACCTGGCCTGGTTGGAGCGGGCCGCGCGGACCCACCACACGGTGGTGGACGCCCTGTCGCGGGCCGGCGCGGTGGTGCCGGCCCGGCTCGCCACCGTGCACCGCGACGACGACCGGGTGGCCGGGGTGCTCGCCGAGCGCCGCGACGAGCTGGCCGCCACGCTGGCCCGGCTCACCGGCCGCGAGGAGTGGGGCGTCAAGGGGTACGTCGCCCCCGGCGCGCTGCCCGGGACGGCGGAGCCCGCGGGCGGCGGCGGGGCCGGCGCGGCGTACCTGCGGCGGCGACGGGCGCAGCTCACCGCCCGGGAGGAGGGGCAGCGGATCGCCGCGGACGCCGCCGCCACCGTCCACGCCGCACTCGCCGGGTACGCGGTCGCCGCCCGTCGGCACGCCCCGCAGGACCGGCGCCTCTCCGGCGCGGCCACCGCGATGGTGCTCAACGGCGCGTACCTGATCGACCGGAGCCGCCTGGCGGGCTTCTCGGAGCTGGTCGGGGCGCTGGCCGACGGGCACCCGGAGCTGCGGCTGGAGCTGACCGGCCCGTGGCCGCCGTACTCCTTCGTGGCCGAGCCGTCGGCCGAGCCGGCACATCCGGTGCGCCGGGAGCCGGCGTGACCGCCGCGGTGGCCGCCGCGCGGGGGCCCGCATGGCGTTGACCTCGCTCTCCCCGAGCAGCGCCGACGACCCGTCGGCCTACCGGCCGGTGGCGCTGGTCGACCTGCTCGACCGGGTGCTGGCCACCGGTGTGGTGATCAGCGGCGACATCACCATCGCCATCGCCGACATCGACCTGGTCCGGATCTCGCTCCGCGCCCTGATCGCCTCGGTCGGCGCGCTCGCCCCGCCCGAGCTGCCCGCCGCCGACGCCGGCACATCCGTGTTGGAGATGCGATGACCGGGCCGGATCGGGGCCGGGACGAGGCGGCGGACCTGGCGGCGGAGCTGGGGGAGCAGCGGTGGGAGGCGCCCCGGGTCCGGCCACTGGACCGCCGGCTCGCCGTGGATTCCGACTCGGTCGAGCGCGGCCTGGCCAGCCTGGTGCTCACCGTCATCGAGCTGCTGCGGCAGCTCATGGAACGGCAGGCGCTGCGCCGGGTCGACCTCGGCGACCTCACCGAGGAGGAGGTCGAGCGGGTGGGGGCCACGTTGATGGCCCTCGAGGAGCAGATGACCCAGCTCCGCGAGTACTTCGGGCTGTCGCCCGAGGACCTCAACCTCGACCTCGGCCCGCTGGGCCCGCTGCTGCCGACGGACTGACGGCGGGGCAGCCGGAGCGGGTTCCGGGCCGGTGGATCTCCGTTCGGGCCGGTCGCGGCACGTGCGCGTGCACGTGCGGCGGTGGGTGTCAGAGCGGCCCGGTGTCCTCCAGCAGCGACGGTTCGCGCCGGATCATCTCGGCCAGCCGGGCCGCCGGGTCCGCGCTCAGCCCGTCCTGGCCGGGGGCCGGCACGGTCTTCACCGACATCGGCCAGGCCGGCGGCGGCGCGACCGCCGCCTCCGCGCCGACCGTCACGTCCGGCCCGGCCGAGGAGACCCGCAGCGGGTACGCCTGCCCGTCGTGCTCCACGCGCAGGGTGACGACCAGCCCGGGGTGCTCGGCGACCACCCGGCGTACCGCCTCGGCCACCTCCTCCACCGGGTCCCGGTCGACCGGGCGGCTTCCGCCCCGCAACCGGTACGCGCCGTGCCCGTCCCGGGGTGACTCGGCCGGTACGGGCTCCTCCTCGGCGACCTCCTCGCCCGGACCGCCCGCGCGACGCCGCAGCGCCTCCTCCCGGCGGGCCAGCCGGGCCAGGGTCTCGTCCAGATCACCTCTCATCACGTCCACCCCTTTCCATGAAACGGGTCGAACCGACGGTCGGTTCAGGCACCATTCTCCCGGGTCGCCCGGTCCAAGGCGCGATCCAGGACGACCAGCAGGGCGTCCCGTACCGAGAGCCGGTCCCGGGCGTCGAACTGCACCAGCGGAACGTGGTCGCCGATCGCCAGCGCCCACCGGATCGAGGCCAGGTCGTGCGCGAGCCGCCCGTCGAAGGCGTTCACCCCGACCACGAAGGGCAGCCCGGAGCGCTCGAAGAAGTCGACCGCGGGGTAGCAGTCGTCCATCCGGGCGCTGTCGACCACCACCAGCGCACCGAGCGCGCCCCGGGCCAGGTCGTCCCACATGAAGCCGAACCGCGCCTGCCCCGGCGTGCCGAAGAGGTAGAGCTTGAGGCTGCGGTCGATGGTCACCCGGCCGAAGTCCATCGCCACCGTGGTGGTGGTCTTGGTGAAGCGTACGCCGGGGTCGTCGACGCCGATCCCGGCGCTGGTCATCCCCGCCTCGGTGGTGAGCGGGGCGATCTCGGAGATCGCACCCACCGTGGTGGTCTTGCCGACACCGAACCCACCGGCGATCAGGATCTTCACCGGGATCGGGCGGCGCGGTCCGGCCGGCGGCCGCCCCGGGCCCGGGGCGGCACGCCGTACCAGGTGGCGGCGCTGTTGGCGGCGAGCCCGCCGGTCGCGGCGGCGGGCCATTCAGGAGATCGCACGGAGTCCATCAATCACTCGCAGGATGACGTCGGGGTCAAGCCGGGCGGTCACCTGGGTCTCCAGCCCGATCGCCGGGTCGGCCCCGTCCACCCGCCCGGCGGTCAGCACGAACGGACGCGGGCCCCCCGGCTGTCCGGCGTCTCCCTCGGCCTCGTCGGCGGGGTACGGCGGGGCCGAGGGCGCCGGCTCGCCGGCCGGGGACGGCGACCGCAGGTAGGGACGGATCCGGACGTCGGGTTCCGGGTCGGGTTCCTCGCCGGCCACCTCCTGGGTCATTGCTGTACGGCGTTCTTCAGCTCGGCGATGAGTCGCGGGCTCAGGGCGCCGCCGGCCCGGCCGGCGAAGAGGGTCATCTCGTACGCCACCGTGCCGAGGTTGGCCGACCGGTCGGCGACCACGCCGAGGACCGAGCCGCTGCTGATCGCGGTGATCAGCAGGTAACCCTCTGCCATGTCCACGATCACCCGGTTCAAGCCGCCGAGCGCGTACCAGCTGGCCGCGCCGCCGGCGAGGCTGGTCATCCCGGAGACCACCGCGGCGAGCCGCTCGGCGTTGGACCGGTCCTTGATCGCGGACATCGCCATCAGCAGCCCGTCCGAGGAGACCGCGATCGCCTCCATCACCCCGGCTGTGCTGGAGGTGAACGAATCGAGCAGCCAGTTGAAGGTGCGGGCCTCCGGGCTGAGTTCCCCGGTGTGCTGGTGGTCGACGTTGTCGTGCAGGAAGGGGTTGGTCACCGTGATGATTCCTCTTCGTGGCGATGGTGGTCTGGACCGACTTCGCGCAATGCGCGGGCGACGCCCGCCTCGAACTCGGTGATGAGGTGGCGGACCTCGGCCGGGTCTCCGGGGTGCTGGCTGGCGACCGGCGCGTGGGGCGGGGCGACGGCCAGGTTCGCCCCGGGCACCCGCTGGCTCAGCCGGGGCCGGTCGGGGGTCGGCTCGACCGGGGTGGCGCTCCGCTCGGCGCGGCGTAACCCGGCCTGGAACTCCTCGACGAGGGCGCGGACGGCGGACGGGTCGGCGGGGGTGGCGTCAACGGGACCGACCACCGGGGCGGTCCGCGGCGGCCTGGGCGTCCACCAGCGCTTCGGTGACCGGGCCGAGGGCGCGCAGGTACTGCACGCCGAGCCGTTCCCGGGTCGCCAGGTCACGGTCGTCCCCGGTCAGCCGGTGCGTCTGGGCGAAGAGCAGCCCCACCGGGGCCAGCAGGGCCGCGACGAGCAGCAGGGCAGGACACGGCCCGGTAGGGAGGGCCGTCGACGGACCCGCGGCGCGGGGACTGTCATGGTCTGTCTCCTCCGGCGACGGCGGGGGACTCCTCCGGTGGCGGGGGTCGCCGATGCAGTCCCATACACCGGACCGGAAAACTAGTCGACCCGCGCGGGGGTGTGACCGCCGTCGCTGAGTCAGCTTCACGTCACTTCGAGCGATGTCACGTCTCGTTGACCTCGTCGACACACAGCGTCTCGCGAGCCATGCGTCATGGATGCATCGGAACCGGTTTATAGGGCTACATGTGAATTCACGTGATCCGAATCAACTCGCTGGGATGTTCTGGACGTTGCGCGGTCGATCGGACCCGCCCGCCGATCGGAGCAACCGGATGGACGTACGGCGGATCTCAGGGAACGCTCAGGGTCCGCGCCGTACCGTGTGCCGCATGAGATCACCGCTGTCGGCCGCGCGGATCCGGCGTGCCCTGGCCACCCGCCGACGCCGCGTCGTCGCCGCGTCGGTGGTGGTCGTCCTGGCGGCCGCCGTCGTCTGGGTGGCCCGGCCGGAGCGGGCCGCCTTCCGGACCGAGTCGGCGACGGTGACCGTCCGATCCGGAGCGACCGGCGACCAGCCGGTCGACCTGGACACCACGCTCTACCTGCCGCAGGACGCCTCCGCCGACCGGAAGGTCCCGGCGGTGCTGCTCGCGCACGGCTTCGGCGGCACCAAGGAGTCCGTCCGCTCCGACGCCGAGGACCTGGTCGGGCGCGGCTACGCGGTGCTCGCCTGGACCGCGCGGGGCTTCGGCCGCAGCGGCGGCGAAATCCACCTGGACAGCCCCGACTACGAGGTGCGGGACGCCCAGCGCCTGCTCGACCGGCTCGCCGCCCGCCCCGACATCCGGACCGACGCCGCCGGGGATCCCCGGGTCGGCGTGGTCGGCGGGTCGTACGGCGGCGGCCTGGCGCTGCTGCTGGCCGCCCAGGACCCCCGGGTCGACGCGATCGTCCCGATGATCACCTGGAACGACCTCTCCCGCGCCTTCCTGCCGGAGAACACCGGGAAGGCGCCCACCGAGGGCGTGTTCAAGAAGGGCTGGGCCGGCATCTTCTTCGGTGGCGGCGGCTCCACGGGCTCGGGGCCGGCCGGCATCTCCGGCACCACCGCCGCCCAGCCGGAAGGAGCGCCGGCGTCGGCCGGCGCGCCCAGCCCGCAGCCCGGCGGGGGCCCCGGCACCGGTTCCGGTCGCGCCCCGGCCGGCGCCGCCGACCCGTCCTGCGGCCGGTTCGCCGCCGACGTCTGCGCCGCGTACCTGCGGATCGCCACCACCGGCCGGGCCGACGCCGAAGCGGTGGACCTGCTGCGCCGCTCCTCCCCGGCCGGCGTGCTCGACCGGATCAAGGCGCCCACCCTGCTGGTGCAGGGGGAGGCGGACACCCTCTTCCCGTTGACCGAGGCGGACGCGAACGCCCGGGGGATCGCCGCCGCCGGCACCCCCGTGCGGGTCGCCTGGTTCACCGGCGGCCACGACGGCGGCGCGGGGCCGACCAGCGACTCCGACCGGGTGAAGTTCCTGACCGCGCAGTGGCTCGACCACTACGTCAAGGGGGAGGGCGCGGCGCCGGGCGACGGCTTCACCTTCTCCCGGATCGCCGGCTTCGACGCGCTCGACCGGGGTCTGGTGGCCACCGGCTACCGCACCGCCGACTATCCGGGCGTCACCGGCGATGCCCGCCGCGAGGTCCAGGTCGCCGGCCCGGCCCAGCAGATCGCCAACCCGCCCAACGGCAACCCGGCGGCCATCTCCGCGGTGCCGTTCGCCGGGGCGCTGGGCTCGCTGCTGGACGGGGTGGCCGGCGACATACCCGGCCAGCACGCCCGGTTCGAGTCCGCGCCGCTCGACGCGGCGGTGGACGTGGTCGGCGCGCCGACCTTCGCCGTCCGGGCGGCGTCGCCGACCGGCGAGGCGGTGCTCTTCGTCAAGCTCTACGACGTCGACCCGAACGGCGCTGCCACGCTGCCCGACGGCCTGGTCGCCCCGGTCCGCCTCACCGGCCTGCCGAAGACGATCGACGCGGCGCAGCCCGTCCCGGTCACGCTGCCGGCGATCGTCCGCCGGATCGAGGCCGGGCACCGGCTGCGGGTCGTCGTGGCGACCTCCGACCAGGCGTACGCCACGCCACCCGAGCCGACCGTCTACACGGTCGCCCCCGGTGGCGGCGCGCTGACCCTGCCGACCGTCGACGGCGAGCCGATCCCCACCACGGCCACGATCTGGCGCTGGGTGCTGGCCGGCCTGCTCGCCGCCGTCGCGGTCGGGCTCGTCGTGGTCGTTCTGGTCGCCCGCCGCCGGCACCGCCGCCAGGACAGCTCCGTCCACCCGGAGTACGCGGGCATCCCGCTCGCCGTCCGCCAGCTCCGCAAGGAGTACGCGGACGGCTTCGTCGCCGTCTCCCACGTGGACTTCGAGGTGCATCCCGGCCAGGTGGTCGGCCTGCTCGGCCCGAACGGCGCCGGCAAGACCACCACCCTGCGGGTGCTGATGGGGCTCACCCAGCCGACGGCCGGGGAGATCTACGTCTTCGGGCACCGGCTGGTGCCCGGCTCGCCGGTGCTCTCCCGGATCGGCGCGCTGGTGGAGGGGCCGGGCTTCCTGCCGCACCTGTCCGGCCTGGACAACCTGAAGGCGTACTGGCGGGCGACCGGGCGGCCGTGGGAGGACGCGCACTTCGACCAGGCGTTGGAGATCGCCGGCCTGGGCTCCTCGGTGCACCGGCGGACCAAGAACTACAGCCACGGCATGCGGCAGCGGCTGGCCATCGCCCAGGCCATGCTCGGCCTGCCGGAGCTGCTGGTGCTCGACGAGCCGACCGACGGCCTCGATCCGCCACAGATCGCCGAGATGCGCCGGGTGCTCCAGCGGTACGCCACCGACGGCCGGGCGGTGCTGGTCTCCAGCCACCTGCTCGCCGAGGTGGAGCAGACCTGCACCCACGCCGTGGTGGTGAACAAGGGCCGGATCGTGGCGTCCGGCCCGGTCGAGGAGATCGTCGGCGACTCGCCGAGCGTGCTCTTCGACGTGACCGACCCGGACGCCGCGCGGACGGTGCTGGGCCGGCTGCACGGGGTCCGGGTGCTGCCCGACGGCGACGGCGGCCTGGTGGTGGACACCAACGGCACCGCGCGCAGCGAGGTGGTGGCCGAGCTGGTCCGGGCCGGCATCGGGGTGGACCGGGTGGTGCCCCGGCGCCGCCTGGAGGACGCGTTCCTCGCCCTGGTGGGCGAGAACTCTCGGGGAAGCGGGGACCGGTGATGGCTCAGTCGTCTTCCGTCGGCGCCGGTGGCGGCGGCCGGTCGGATCTGGCGGGCGCGGTCGGCCCGGGCGGGGCGGCGGGTTACCGGCCGTCGGCCACCCTGCCGTTCGGGGCGGAGTTCCGCCGGCAGGCGTCGCGCCGGCGTACCCAGCTGGCGCTCGGGTTCATGGTGCTGCTGCCGCTGATCATCCTGGTCGCGTTCCAGTTCAACTCCGGCGGCAACGAGGACAACGGGCGTAACGAGTTCGGCAGCCTGGTCGACCTGGCCACCTCGGGCGGCCTCAACTTCACCCTCTTCTCGATCTTCGTGTCGGCGTCGTTCCTGCTGGTCGTGGTGGTGGCGCTGTTCTGCGGGGACACGGTGGCCAGCGAGGCGAGCTGGGGCAGCCTGCGCTACCTGCTGGCCATCCCGGTGCCCCGGGCCCGGCTGCTCGCGGTGAAGCTGCTGGTCGCGCTCGCGTACTCGGCGCTGGCCCTGCTGCTGCTCGCGGGCACGGCGCTGCTCGCCGGCACCCTCCGGTACGGCTGGTCGCCGCTGCGCAGCCAGGTCTCCGCCGAGCTGGCGCCCGGCGAGGGGCTGCTGCGGTTGCTGGCGGTCCTCGGGTACCTGGCGGTCGTCCTGCTGGTGGTGGCGGGGCTGGCGTTCCTGCTCTCGGTGACCACGGACGCGGCGCTCGGCGCGGTCGGCGGCGCGGTGCTGCTCTGGATCCTCTCCAGCATCCTGGACCAGATCACCGCGCTCGGCGGCCTGCGCGCCTTCCTGCCGACCCACTACAGCAGCGCCTGGCTGGGGCTGCTGTCCACGCCGGTGCAGACCGACGACGTGGTCCGGGGCGCCATCTCGGCGATCAGCTACGCGACGCTCTTCTGGGGGCTGGCCTTCTGGCGCTTCACCCGCAAGGACATCACCAGCTGACGCCGGTCACCGTTTGATCGACCTGCCGCCTCCCGCGTGCCGCGCGAGTCAGGAGCGGGTGGGGACGGTGAGGACCGCGTCGAGCAGGCCGGGGTAGAGGCGGTCCAGTTCGTCGCGGCGCAGCCGGACGTACCGGCTGGTGCCGGCGACCCGGGTCCGGGTCAGGCCGGCCTCGCGCAGCACCTTCAGGTGGTGGCTGCGGGTCGCCTTCGACACGCCGAACTCGAAGGTGCCGCAGGCGTACTCGCCGCCCTCGGCGAGGGCGCGCACGATCTGCAGCCGTACGTCGTCGGCCAGCGCCGCGAGTAAGGCGGTGACCGGTACGTCGCGCAGTTCGGGTTCGTGCAGCTCCATGTGACCAGCGTAACCGTTGTTCGACTTTCGTCGAACCAGCTCCTACAGTCGGTGCCGTTGGTTCGACGATACTCGAACATTGGAGCTGTGATGCGCTCTCGTCACGCCGTCTTCCCGCTCTTCGCGGTGCTCAGCTGGGGAGTCATGTTCCCGGTCCTGGCAAGCGCCCTCACCCGGGTCGACGCGCTGAACCTCACCACCGCCCGGTACGCCCTCGCCACCGCCGTCCTGCTCGCCCTGCTGCTGGCCCGGGAGGGCCTGACCGCGCTGCGCGCCGACGGTCGGGCGGTCGAGCTGGTGGCGCTCGGCGTGCTCGGCTTCGCCGGGTTCAACGTGCTGACCAACCTGGCGCTCGGGCACGCCGCCCCGCAGCAGATCGCCCTCTTCGCCGCCACCACCCCGCTGGTCACCCAGCTCGTCCGCTGGGTCCGGGACGGCGTGCGCCCCCGCCCGGTGCTGCTCGGGTTCTCGCTGCTCGCCCTCGTCGGCGTCGGCCTGGTGATCACCCAGGGTCGGCTCGACGGGCTGGGCCAGTTCGGCGTCGGCGGGCTGCTGATGGTCGGCGCGGTGCTGGGCTGGGCGGTCTACACCCACGGCGCGAGCCGGTTCACCGGCTGGTCCCCGCTGCGCTACACCACGCTGACCGCGGTCGCCGGCACGGCGGCGATGCTCGCCGTCAGCCTCACCGCCGATCTCGCCGGCTGGCAGCACGTGCCGGCCACCGCCGACCTCGTCGCGGTCGCCCCGCAGCTGGCGTACGCCGTGCTCGTGGCCGCCGTCCTCGCGGTGCTCGCCTGGAACACCGGGGTGCAGCGGCTGGGCGCGGCCGACGCCGCCCTCTTCATGAACCTGGTCCCGGTGACCACCTTCGTGGTGCAGACCGCCCGGGGCTACCGGCCGGGCGGTGTGGAGCTGGTCGGCGCGGCCCTGACCATCGCCGCCCTGATCGCCGCCAACCTGGCCACCCGCGCCCGCGCCGCCACCGCCCCCGCCGCCGGGCCCGTCCCCGTGGCGGTCACCGACCGGCCGGCCGTCGTCGACCCGATCGCCGTGGTGGCGCGCTGAGGCGAGCAGGGCTGCAACTTCCGGGAAGTGGGGGCATCCGCCGGCGGAGGAGGCCCCCACTGCCCGTCGTGCGGATCTTGGCGCTGGTGAGCGGGGGTGGCTCACACCGTGGGAAGCCGGCTCGGCAGGCGCGGCGCAAGTGCATAGACTCGGCGGCACAACTGCATACCTCATCCAGAGGGGCTGAGGGATACGGCCCGACGACGCCCCGGCAACCACCCGCACGCTCGACGACGAGCGAGGAGCGGGCAGGTGCCAATTCCGTCCCCGCCGCAGGGTGCGATGCGGGGAAAGATGAGAGGAATTCCTCGACATGACGTCGACGCTTCCCGCCGCCCCCGGCATCGACACCACCCTCAGCCCGGCCCGCGCCCTGGTCTGTCGCGCCTGCTCGGCGCGTTACCCGCTGGCCGCCCAGCACGCCTGCTACGAGTGTTTCGGCCCGCTCGAGGTCGACTACGACGCCGCCGCGCTCGCCACCGTCACCCGGGAGCAGATCGAGGCCGGCCCGAAGAACCTTTGGCGGTACGCGGCCCTGCTCCCCGCCGGCCAGGACCCGGCCACCCGGGTGACCGTGGACCCGGGGCTCACCCCGCTGGTCGCCGCGCCGCACCTCGCCGCCGAGCTGGGCATCAGCGCCCCGCTCTGGGTGAAGGACGACAGCGCGAACCCCACCCACTCGTTCAAGGACCGGGTGGTGTCGGTGGCGCTGACCGCCGCCCGCGCGCTCGGCTTCACCCGGTACGCCTGCGCCTCCACCGGCAACCTGGCCAACTCGGTGGCCGCGCACGCCGCCCGCGCCGGGGCGCCCTCGGTGGTCTTCATCCCCAGTGACCTGGAGCAGGGCAAGGTGGTCACCACCGCGGTGTACGGCGGCGAGCTGGTCGCCGTCGACGGCTCGTACGACGACGTGAACCGGCTCTGCGGGGAGCTGGTGGAGACCGACGAGTTCGAGGACACCGCCTTCGTCAACGTCAACGTCCGGCCGTACTACGCGGAGGGGTCGAAGACCCTCGGGTACGAGGTGGCCGAGCAGCTCGGCTGGCGGATCCCGGCGCAGGTGGTGATCCCGATGGCCAGCGGGGAGCTGCTCACCAAGATCGACAAGGCGTTCTCCGAGCTGGTCGAGATCGGCCTGGTCGAGGCGCCCGCCGGCGGCTGGAAGGTGTTCGGTGCCCAGTCGGCCGGCTGCAACCCGATCGCCACCGCGCTGCACGCCGACACTGACACCATCACCCCGGTCAAGCCGACCGGCATCGCCAAGTCGCTGAACATCGGCGACCCGGCCGCGGGCCTCTACGCCCTGGAGGCCGTCCGCCGGACCGGCGGCTGGATGGAGTACGCCGACGACGACGAGATCCGCGCCGGCATCCGGCTGCTCGCCCGGACCACCGGCGTCTTCGCCGAGACCGCCGGCGGGGTGACCGTGGCGGTGCTGCGCAAGCTCGTGGAGTCCGGCCGGCTCGACCCTGTGGCGGAGACGGTCGTCTTCAACACCGGCGAGGGCCTGAAGACCATCGACGCGGTCGCCGCCGAGGTCGGCCCCACCCACCGCATCAAGCCCTCGCTGCGCGCCGCCCGCGACGCCGGCCTCCTCTCCTGAGCTCCGCCCGTCCGTGCCGCCCGCCGTCCCGCGGGCGGGCCGGGTGGGGGACGGGGGATCGCCCGGACGGGGGATCGGGCGGATCCGCCGGGTAACTGGCTTTTCGCTGTGAGTGTGGAAAACCCGCCGCTAAGGACTTGACGGCAGGATTCGGACGGCGCAAGATGCTCCGTGCGGGAGGGCGTTTCGCCGGAGACTTTTCAAGTTCTTACGACCCAACGCCGGAGGCGTTGTGCGATCGTCCCTCCCGACCAACGTCGCGATCGGGGCCAGCGTAAATCGCTGGCCCCGATCGCCGTTCGAGGCGCACCCTCGCTGACATGAGCATCACGATCGCGCCGTTCGACGCCGCCGACCGGGCCGCGATCGACGAGGCGTACCGGATCGGCGCGGCGGCCAACGAGGCCGACCTGCCGGACTTCCCGCCCCTCTGCCGGCGGCGCTTCGACGCCGTCGTCCGCCACCCGATGCCGGGGAACGCGCCGCGCTGGGCGCTGGCCCGGCTCGACGGGACGCCGGCCGGCTACCTGGGGCTGCGCCTCCCGCAGCTGGACAACACCGACAACTCGACCGTCGACCTGGTCGTGCATCCGGCGTACCGGCGGCGGGGCATCGGCCGGGCCCTGCACGAGCACTGCCTGCGGCTGCTGGGTGACCGCGGTGCATGAGCCGAGCGGCCAGGTGGTCGCCTGGACCCTGATCGACCTGGGTCCGAGCGCCGACTGGCACGCGTTCCAGCAGATCACCATCGTCGACCCGGCGCACCGGGGGCACCGGCTGGGCCTGCTCACCAAGGTCGAGAACCTGCGCTGGGTGCTCCACCACGAGCCGGCGCTGCGGGTGATCGACACCTGGAACGCCGCCGAGAACCGGCACATGATCACGATCAACGAGCAGCTCGGCTTCCGTCCGGTCGACGCCTGGACGGACTGGCAGCTGACGATCTGACTTGTGACACGGCCCTACTGATCGCGGGGCTTTCTGTTGCATGATGGCGGCATGACGGAGACCCCGCACCCCCTGTACGACAGGCACGCCGACACCCTCAACCGCGCGCTGACCGCCATCACGGAGCGCGGGTACTGGTCCGCCTACCCCGAGTCGCCGAGCCCCCGGGTGTACGGCGAGACCGCCGCCGCCGACGGCCACGCCGCCTTCGAGGCGTACCTGAACGGTGACTTCCCCCTCGCCCAGCCGGGCGACGGCGGGACCGTCGCCACCGAGGCCAGCCCGTTCGGGCTGGAGCTGAACGTGCGCTACCCGCACGCCGCCGCCGACCAGCTGGTGGGTGCCGCGACGGTCGCGCTGCCGGCCTGGCGGGACGCCGGCCCGCAGGCCCGGGCGGGCGTCTGCCTGGAGATCCTGGACCGGCTGCACAAGCACATCTTCGAGCTGGCCAACGCGGTGCAGTTCACCACCGGCCAGGCCTTCGTGATGGCCTTCCAGGCCGGTGGCGCGCACGCGCTGGACCGGGCGCTGGAGGCGGTCGCCTACGCCTACGCGGAGATGACCCGGCACCCGGGAACGGCCGGCTGGGAGAAGGCCGCCGGGAAGGGCGACCCGCTGCGGATGACCAAGACGTTCCACGTGGTGCCGCGCGGCGTCGCCCTGGTGATCGGCTGCAACACCTTCCCGACCTGGAACTCGTACCCGGGGCTCTTCGCCTCGCTGGTCACCGGCAACCCGGTGATCGTGAAGCCGCACCCGCGCGCGGTGCTGCCGCTCGCCGTCACCGTGAAGTACGCCCGCGAGGTGCTCGCCGAGGCCGGCTTCGACCCGAACCTGGTGCTGCTGGCCCCCGAAGGACCGGGCGAGAAGCTCGCGTCCACCCTCGCTCTGCACCCGGCCGTGAAGATCGTCGACTTCACCGGCTCCACCGAGTACGGCGACTGGCTGGAGGCCAACGCCCGGCAGGCCGCGGTCTACACCGAGAAGGCCGGCCTGAACACGGTGGTGATCGACTCCACCGACGACTTCGCCGGGCTGTGCCGCAACCTGGGTTTCACGCTGACCCTCTACAGCGGCCAGATGTGCACCACCTCGCAGAACCTGCTGATCCCCCGGGACGGCATCGCCACCGACCAGGGGCACAAGAGCTTCGACGAGGTGGCGGCGGGTATCGCCGCGGTGGTCGGCAAGCTCACCGCCGACCCGGCCCGCGGGGTCGAGCTGACCGGCGCGATCGTCAACGACGGGGTGCTGGAGCGCCTCGACGAGGTCACCAAGGTCGGTGAGTCGGTGCTGGAGTCGCGTACGGTCGAGCACCCGGCCCACCCGGACGCGGTGGTCCGTACGCCGACCATCGTCAAGCTGGCGGCGGACGACACCGCGACCTACGGCCGGGAGTGGTTCGGGCCGATCTCGTTCGCCATCGCGACCGACTCGACCGCGCACAGCCTGGAGATCCTGCGGTCCACCGTCGGCGAGAAGGGCGCGCTGACCGCGGCCGTCTACTCGACCGACGAGGCGGTGCTGGACGCAACTGAGGCGGCGGCGGTCGAGGTCGGGGTGCACCTGTCCTGCAACCTGACCGGCGGGGTCTTCGTCAACCAGTCGGCGGCCTTCTCCGACTTCCACGGCAGCGGCGCCAACCCGGCCGCCAACGCGGCGCTGACCGACGGCGCGTACGTGGCGAACCGGTTCCGCATCGTGCAGAGCCGCCGGCACGCCTGACCGCGCGGCACGGGCTCCTTCCGGCCGGGAGGGGCCCGTCCGCTCAGGCGGGGCGGCGCATCTGGAGTTCGCGCAGCGTCGGGATCTTCGGGTGCGGGACGCGTACGCCGGTGTCGACGAAGCCCAGCCGCTGGTACGCGCGGTAGGCGCGGTCGTTGCCGACCACCACCTCCAGCATCAGCTCCGGCCGGCCGCACGCGCGGGACCAGGCGGCCACCTCGTCGACCAGTTCGGCGAGCAGTCCGCTGCCCCGCCGGGCCGGGGTGAGATAGATGGCGTAGATCACGGTGAGGCCGGGCTCGTCCGGGGTGACGGTGCCGCCGGCGTGGCCGACGAACCGGCCGCCGGGGTCGGCGACGAACTGGGCGGTCGCGGCGCCGTGCGACACGGCGGCGATCCTGGTGGCGTAGTCGGCGTGCGGGCGGGCGGCGGCCTCCGCCACGGTCTCCAGGAAGGCGAGCGGCGCGTCGGCGAGCATCTCGAGCCGGAGCGCCCGCATCCGGGCGGCATCCTCCGGGCGGACCCGGCGCACGGTGGCCGTCCGGGTGGCTGTCGTGGTCGGCGCGCTCGTCATGCCGCATGCATACCGGAGTGACGGACGTCCATGTCGTACCGGGTCCGATCCTGCCCCGAATATGCCCGATTTGTGGTCGTGCGCCGCCGTCACGCCTCGTGTAGCGTGCGATTTCGGTCACCGATTCAGCGGCCGTCGCCGATCGCCGAAACGGTGGTCCGGGCGCGGGCTCGGCCGGCGTCCGGGGGTTGAGGAACGCCGCAGAGTGAGGAAGTGCACCGTGGCACAGGGCAGCGTGAAATGGTTCAACGCCGAGAAGGGCTACGGCTTCATCGCCGTCGACGGCGGGCAGGACGTTTTCGTCCACTTCTCCGCGATCGAGATGGACGGCTACAAGGCGTTGGACGACGGCCAGCGGGTCGAGTTCGACATCGCCCAGGGGCAGAAGGGCCCGCAGGCCGAGCGCGTCCGCGTCATCGCCTGATCCCGCCGCCGCCCGGCTGGTACGCCCCGACCGGCCGCGCCGTCGCACCAGCGGCCGTCGCCGCCGGTGATCAGGGGCTGCGGTGCGGGCGCGCACCGTGGAAGATCATGAGCCGTTCCAGCCATCGCTGCTGAGGAGGGTTCATGTCCGACCAGCCCCCGTGGGGTCCCGTCGAGCCGCTTTCCCCGACGTCACCCGGTGACCCGGGGTTCGCCGCGCCGGGCGGCCCCGGGCAGCCCGGGCCCGCGGTGCCGGACCCGGCCGGGCAGCCGCAGGGGTGGGCCTGGCCGACCCCGGGCGGCCCCGCGCCCGCCGGCCCGTACTACCCGGGCTCGTACGTCCCCGGCCCGTACCCGGGCTCGTACGTCCCCGGCCCGTACCCGGGCTCGTACGTCCCCGGCCCGTACCCGGGCGGCCAGCCGTCCGGCTGGTATCCGGTGGACCCGGGCTGGGATCCGAACGATCCGCTGGTCACCCCGCCGCACGCGGGCATCGGCGGCTGGTTCGCCCGCTGCGCCGGCGCGGTGCGTCGCGGCTGGCGCCTGCTGGTGCCGATCATGCTGCTCACCCAGGCGGTGCCGGCCGCGGTGACCTCGGTGCTCTCCCTCGCCCTCGCTCCCTCGGGTGAGATGGCCACCGCGGCCGACGGCGCCCCGGTGCTGCCCGACGGCTACGGCCAGGACATGCTGATCTTCTACGGCGCGGTGCTCGCCGCCAGCCTGATCCTCGGCCCGTTGCAGAGCCTGGGTTGGGCGGCGGGGACCTGGGTGGTCACCCGGCAGGCGGCCGGCGAGCCGGTCGGCCTCGGCCCGGCGTTCCGCTACGGGCTGCGCCGGATGCTCGGCCTCTGGGGCTGGACGCTGCTGGCCTCGCTGCTCATCGGGGTCGGCGCCTGCTTCTGTCTGCTGCCGGGGCTCTATGTGGCCTTCGCGCTCGCCCTGATCGGCCCGGTCTACCTCTTCGAGCGGCACAACCCGATCGGTCGGTCCTTCCGGATCTTCCACCAGCGGTTCGGCATGGTGCTGGGCCGCGTCGCGCTGGTCGCCGTGGCGCTGCTCGTCGGCGGCCTGGTCGGCGTCGTGCTGGAGACGGTCGGCCACTTGCCGTTCGGCGCGCACCCGATGGACTCTCCGGGCACGGCGGCGGGCGCGGTGGCGGTGGCCGTGCTGGCCGCCGTGCTGCTCGTCCCGGTTTACCTGGCGCAGCTCGTCGGGCTGCTCGCCACGTACGCGGAGCAGCGAGCCCACGAGGGCCCGGTGAATGCCGCCCGACTGGCGGCGGAACTCGGCTGAGCGGCGGCATCGTGCTTGCACTCGGCAGGTGAGAGTGCTAAACAGGTTATTGGCACTCGCATACCGTGAGTGCCAGTGGTCGGGGCGGTAGGGCCAGGGCCGCGTCGGCGTCTCGATGGCGCCGGGGTGGCACATGGCCGGTCGTCGCGGGCTGTCCGGCCCGACCGAGGAGACGTCGTCGTCGCCAGGTGGCGACGTCCCCAGGTGCGTACACCAGGCGGCCCGTCCGGGGCACACACCCGGGTGGCCCGTGAGTGTCCAGGAGGACAACGCCGTATGGCCAAGATGATCGCGTTCGACGAAGAGGCGCGCCGCGGCCTCGAGCGGGGCATGAACCAGCTCGCCGACGCCGTGAAGGTGACGCTCGGCCCCAGGGGCCGCAACGTCGTGCTCGAGAAGAAGTGGGGTGCCCCCACCATCACCAACGATGGTGTGAGCATCGCCAAGGAGATCGAGCTCGAGGACCCGTACGAGAAGATCGGCGCTGAGCTGGTCAAGGAGGTCGCCAAGAAGACCGACGACGTGGCCGGCGACGGCACGACGACGGCGACCGTCCTGGCCCAGGCCCTGGTCCGTGAGGGCCTGCGCAACGTGGCCGCCGGCGCCAACCCGATGGCCCTGAAGCGGGGCATCGAGGCCGCCGTGGCCAGCGTCTCGGAGGAGCTGTCCAAGCTCGCCAAGGACGTCGAGACCAAGGAGCAGATCGCCTCCACCGCCTCCATCTCCGCCGGTGACAGCACCGTCGGCGAGATCATCGCCGAGGCGATGGACAAGGTCGGCAAGGAAGGCGTCATCACCGTCGAGGAGAGCAACACCTTCGGCCTGGAGCTTGAGCTCACCGAGGGTATGCGCTTCGACAAGGGCTACATCTCCGCGTATTTCATGACCGACCCGGAGCGTATGGAGGCCGTCTTCGACGACCCGTACCTCCTGATCGTCAACGGCAAGATCTCGTCGGTCAAGGACCTGCTCCCGATCCTGGAGAAGGTCATGCAGTCGGGCAAGTCGCTGCTGATCATCGCCGAGGACATCGAGGGCGAGGCCCTGGCCACCCTGGTCGTCAACAAGGTCCGGGGCACCTTCAAGTCCGTCGCCGTCAAGGCGCCGGGCTTCGGTGACCGCCGCAAGGCCATGCTGGCCGACATCGCCATCCTCACCGGTGGCCAGGTCATCAGCGAGGAGGTCGGCCTCAAGCTGGACGCGGTCGGCGTCGACATGCTGGGCCGCGCCCGCAAGGTCGTGGTGACCAAGGACGAGACCACCATCGTCGACGGTGCCGGCGACGCGGAGCAGATCCAGGGTCGGGTCAACCAGATCCGCGCCGAGATCGAGAAGAGCGACTCCGACTACGACCGCGAGAAGCTGCAGGAGCGCCTGGCCAAGCTGGCCGGCGGTGTTGCGGTGATCAAGGTCGGCGCGGCCACCGAGGTCGAGCTCAAGGAGCGCAAGCACCGCATCGAGGACGCCGTCCGCAACGCGAAGGCCGCCGTCGAGGAGGGCATCGTCCCGGGTGGTGGCGTCGCGCTGGTGCAGGCCGGCAAGACCGCCTTCGACAAGCTGGACCTGACCGGCGACGAGGCGACCGGCGCGCAGATCGTCAAGATCGCGCTGGACGCCCCGCTGCGGCAGATCGCCGTCAACGCCGGCCTCGAGGGTGGCGTGGTCGTCGAGCGCGTCCGCAACCTGGACGCCGGTCACGGCCTCAACGCCGCCACCGGCGAGTACGTCGACCTGCTGGCCGCGGGCATCATCGACCCGGCCAAGGTCACCCGCTCGGCGCTGCAGAACGCCGCGTCGATCGCGGCGCTCTTCCTCACCACCGAGGCCGTCGTGGCGGACAAGCCGGAGCGGAACCCGGCCGCCCCGGCTGGTCCGGGTGGCGGGGAGATGGACTTCTGAGTCCAGTTCCACCGAACGCCGAAAGGGGGCGGGCCGCGTCAGCGGTCCGCCCCCTTTCCGTCCGTCACGTCGGCAGTGGTCGCTGGTTGCGTCGTTTGTGCGTCCGGTCGTACGGCGGCGGGATCGTTATCGGCTCGTCGACCGGTTGCCGGGCCTCCTCGGCGGCGGGTGCGTCGGCGCCGGCCATTTCCGCCAGCTGCTCGGCGTCGCCGTAGTCGAGCCGGTCGAACGGCAGTTGCCCGGGGAGTTCGCCGACCGGTGGCCAGCCGACGGGCTGGTCGTCGGTCCGTTCGTCATCCGTGGTCATGGCTGCCTCCTCTACGGGCAACCGTAGGGGGCGGTCGATGACCGACGCGGGCAAACCGGATTATTGACGTCTATATCCTTTTCGCCCCGATAATTACCCGGCCGGGTGCCGGTCGATCGCCTTGCGGTACAGAAAGAAGACCCGCTCGATCCGCGCGCCCGCGCTGCCCGAATAGAACGGCACCGGCCCCACCCAGCCGATCTGCGCCGCGCCGATCCCCGCCGCCGCCTGGTCCCGCAGGCAGCGGCGCAGCAGCACCCCGCCGATGCCGGAGCCCTCCGCCGCCGGGGCCGTCCCCATCGGCCCGAACCAGCTCGGCCGCGACGAGCCGTACGCGGCGAAGCCGAGGATCTCGCCGTCCCGCTCTGCCAGGTGCGCCCCGGCGCCCCACCGCCCCACCGAGCCGGCCAGCTCGCCGTCCCAGGTTCCGCCGAAGGCGGCGCGGGCGAAGGCGACCAGCGCGGCCAGGTCCGCCGGTCCGGCCCGGCGTACCGTGACGCCCCGACCGGCCAGCCGGCGCTCGGCGGCCTCCGTCGAGCGCAGCGCCGGTGAGCCGTCCGACAGGTCCGCGGTCATGTTCCACGCCGTACGGTCCTGGCGGTAGCCGAGCCGCAGCGCGGCGCAGACCGCCGGCGTGTAGCGCACGTCGATGCCCGGCCAGGCGTAGTACGGCGGGTTCCCGGCCAGCAGCAGCTCGCCCGCGCCCAGCCCGGCGAGCCGCCGTTCCGCCTCGGCCAGCAGGGCCCGACCGACCCCCCGGCGGCGCTCCCGGGGCGCCACCGCCACCAGGTCGACGTGCCCGAGCCGCGGGTCCCGCTGCGAGAGGGACCCGACCAGCACCCCGACCAGCTCCGCCCCACGGACCGCGCCGATGATCAGCACCGGGCGGTCGGCCGCGGCCCGGGTGGTCAGGGCGTCCAGGATCGCCGGCGCCTCGGTGGCGTCCTCCGGCAGGTCGAGCGCCCGCCGGCAGAGGTCGACGACGGCGGGCAGGCGGTCCGGGTCCAGCTCGATGATCTCCGCGTCCATGGTCGCCGACCCTAGGTCATCCGGCGGCCCGGCGGCATCGCCGAATCGGCGCGGGCCCGCCCGGCGACCCGCTCACCCGGCGCGGGCCGCCCGGACGGCGGCGTACGCGTCGACCAGGCCGGCGCCGACCAGGTCCGCGTCAGTGCCGCAGCGGCGCGCCTGCGCGTCGTCGGGGCGGACGCCGGCCGGGGTGGCGGTCTCCCGGAGGATCTGCCGGGTCCGCGCCAGGTCGCCGACCAGCGCGGGGTTCGCCGACCACATCAACGCGACCACCCCCGCCACCTGAGGGGTCGCCATCGAGGTTCCGGCCAGGGTGGCGTAACCCCCGCCGGGGTACGCGGACAGCACGTCCGCCCCGGGAGCGACCAGGTCCGGTTTGGCCGCCCCGCCGGGTGCCGGCCCCCGGCTGGAGAAGCGGGTGAGCTGCCGGGCGCGGTCCACCGCGCCCACGGTCAGCACGTCCGGGTACGGCGCCGGCGGGTCGGCCACCGAACCGCAGTGCGGGCCGGTGTTGCCGGCCGCCGCGACCACCAGGATGCCGGCCGCGGCCAGCGCGGCGGTGGCCGGCCGGAGCGCCCCGGCGTCGCAGCCCTCGATCGGCGGGCAGCCCCACGAGTTGGTCAGCACGTCCGGCGCCCGGGCCGGCCGCCCGTCGGTGAACGGGTCCCCGTCGAACGGGAAGGGCGCCAGCATGAACTGCAGGCAGTCCAGGTAACGCGCCGGGCTGCCCAGGTTGCGGTCCAGGTTGACGCAGCCCACCCAGCGGGCGCCGGGGGCCACGCCGATCCCGTCCCGGCCCACCGCGCTGCCCGCCGTGTGGGTGCCGTGCCCGGCCTGGTCGTGCGGGGTGCGGGTGTGGTCCCACGGGTCGTACCAGGAGTCGTCGCCGCCCCGGAAGCCGGCGGCCAGCGCCGGATGCCGGCCGTCCACGCCCGAGTCGGAGGCGCCGACCACCACGCCTGAGCCGGTCACGCCCAGCTCGGACCAGACCCGGTCGGCGCCGATCAGCGAGACGTTCCAGGCCGGTCCGGTCGGCGCCGGCACCGTGCCACGAGCCGGCGGGCCCGCCGCCGGCAGCGGGCGCAGCCGCTGACTGACCAGCACCCGGGCCACCTCGGGCCGACCGGAGAGCCAGGCCCGCACCTCCGGCCCGCCGTCCGTCTCGATGGCGTTGACCAGGTAGAACGGCGTCGGGTGCAGGCGCAGCCGGGTCAGCTCCCGGCGCAGCTCCGGCTGAGTCCGGTCGGCCGTGGCCACCAACCGCCGGTAGACCTCTGCGGCCCGGGCGTCCCGGCCGGCCCGACCGGGCGCCCCGGCCGGAATGCCGCCCAGATCGGCCTGCTCGCGGAGCACCACCAGCAGCCGGTCGCCGTACAGGCCGGGCTGCCCGGGGACCACGTACACCACCGCGACCGCGGCGAGCAGGGCCGCGGCGGCCACCCCGGCCACCCGGCGGCGCGGCGTACCGGCGCGCGGCCGGGCCAGCAGGAGGGCGTACCCGACGGCGAGCAGCACCGCGACGGTGAACGCGACGCCGGTCGCGACCGCGACCCAGAACGGCACGTCGCGGGTGGTCGCGAGGAGCACCGTGAGCTCCTCCGGGTCGGCGAACGCCAGCGGGCCAAGCACGCCGAGCCCGACCAGCCAGCGCACCGGGGCTCGGCCGAGCGGCCGGCCCGCGCGGGCGGCCGCCGCGTGCAGCGCGGCCAGCACGAAGCCGAGCGGGGGCAGCAGGAACAGGGCGGGCAGTTGCGCGCCGGACTGCCCGGCCCCGGCCGCGAGCAGCGCCAGGACGACCCCGGCGACCAGGCCGCCGACCAGCACCAGCCGGGCCGGCCGGGGCGGCGCGCCCACGGTGAAGGACGCCCAGAAGGACGCGTCGAGCAGCACCCCGGCGAGCCCGCCGAGCGCGGCGGCGGCGAGCCCGGCGAGCAGCGTCTCCAGCGGTCCGCCGAGCGCGCCCAGCCACGCCCAGGGCAGCAGCAGCGCCGATCCGGCCGCCACCGCGAGCAGGGTGACCCCGCCCGGGGCCGGGCCCGCGCCGCCCGGGGCCCTTTCGGCGCAAGCCGGCGTCCTACCCCGGCGGCGGCGGTTGTGCAGCCGGCCGAGGACGACCGCCAGCAGGGCGGCGGTGGCGGCCAGGGGGGCCAGGTACGCCTCGTGGTGCACCGGCGGCACGGCCCGCAGCAGGGTCAGCGCGCCCAGCGCCAGCGCCCCGGCCAGCCAGACGCGGCCGACCGTCCGGACCGCCGGGGAGCGGGGGAGCAGGGCCAGCGCCAGCGTGGGCGCGCCCACCAGCAGCACGGTGCCCAGGGCCACCAGCGGCCAGGTCGCCACCGTCCGGTCCAGGCCGGCGACCAGCACCGCCTGGTCGACGGCCCAGCCGATCACCTGCCCGAGGACCGTGACCAGCACGGTCCAGCCGCCGACCAGCACCGCCGCCACCACCGGCCACGGACCCGTCCGGTCCGGCGCGGGGGTCGGTGGCGGGACGGGTGGACCGGCGGGTGGTCGGGGACCGATCTCCATGCCGATCACGGTACGGCCGGACCGCACTCGTCGCCGGAACGCCCGGACGGTTACCGTGGACGGGTGCGCGACCCCAACGTGTCCCGATCCGCGGCCGGTCAGCTCTCCGTCGCCCGCCGCGCCGACGACCTGCGCCGGCTCCGCGCCGAGCGGTTCGACGTGCTGGTCATCGGCGGCGGGGTGACCGGGGCGGGCGCGGCGCTCGACGCCGCGTCCCGCGGCCTCAAGGTGGCCCTGGTGGAGGCGCGGGACTACGCCGCCGGCACCTCCAGCCGGTCCAGCAAGCTCATCCACGGTGGCCTGCGCTACCTGGAGCAGCTGGAGTTCCACCTGGTCCACGAGGCGCTGACCGAGCGCGGGCTGCTCGCCAGCCGACTCGCGCCGCACCTGGTGCGCCCGGTCCCGATCCTGGTCCCGCTCCCCGCCGGGCACGGGCTGCGTGACCTGCCCGGGCGAATCTTCCGCCGCGCCTACTACGGGGCCGGCGTGGCCGCGTACGACGCGTTCGCCGGCGTCTTCGGCGGCGGGCGCGGCATGCCGCTGCACCGGCACCTGACCCGCGAGGGCGCCCGGCGGGTCTTCCCCAGCCTGCGGCCGGACACCCTGGCCGGGGCGATCCGCTACTACGACGGGCAGGTCGACGACGCCCGGCTGGTGGTGACGCTGGCCAGGACCGCGGCCAGCCTTGGCGCGACCGTGGTGACCAGCGCGCGGGCGGTCGGCCTGATCCGGCAGGCCCGCGAGGTCACCGGGGTCCGGGTCCGCGACCTGGAAGCGCCCGCCGGCTCCCCGGACGCCGAGTTCGAGGTACGCGCCCGCACGGTCATCGCCGCCACCGGCGTGTGGAGCGACGACATGTCCCGGATGCTCAACGACGTCGGGCTGCGCCCCGGCGTGCGGGTCCGGGCCTCCAAGGGGGTGCACCTGGTGGTGCCCCGCTCGGCGATCACCGGCGAGACCGGGCTGATCCTGCGCACCGCCACCAGCGTGCTCTTCGTCATCCCGTGGGGCGGCCACTGGATCATCGGCACCACCGACACCGACTGGCGGCTGGACCGGTCCCACCCCTCGGCCACCGCAAAGGACATCGACTACCTGCTGGAACAGGTCAACGCGGTGCTCGACCGGCCGCTGACCACCGCCGACATCGAGGGCGTCTACGCCGGGCTGCGCCCGCTGCTGGCCGGCGAGGCCGACTCCACCTCCAAGCTCTCCCGGGAGCACGCGGTGGTCGAGCCGATGCTGGGGCTGCTGCTGGTCGCCGGCGGCAAGTACACGACGTACCGGGTGATGGCCTCGGACGTGGTCGACCGGGCGGTCCACCGGCTGGGCTGGACCCGCCCGTCGCGAACCGCCGACCTGCCGCTGCTCGGCGCCGACGGGTACGCGGCGACGTGGCGGGACCGGGCCGACCTGGCCCGCCGGCACGGGGTCCCGGTCGGGGTGGTCGAACACCTGCTGGAGCGGTACGGCACCCTCACCCGCGACCTGCTCGCCCTGATCGACGCGGACCCGTTGCAGGGCTCCCCGCTCGCCGGCGCCCCGGAGTACCTGGCCGCCGAGGTGACGTACGCGGCCCGGGCCGAGGGGGCGCTGCACCTGGAGGACGTGCTGACCCGGCGTACCCGGATCTCCTTCGAGACCAGCCACCGCGGCCTGGACTCGGCCGAGCACACCGCGGAACTGATGGGCGCGGTGCTGGGCTGGGACGAGGCGACCCGGTCCCGCGAGGTGGCGCACTACCGGGCCCGGGTGGAGGCCGAGCGCCAGTCGCAGCTGATGTCGGACGACGTTGCGGCGGACGCGGCCCGGCTCGGCGCTCCAGACGTCCGGGGATTCGCGGCGGACCGGGGTGTCGACGGCGATGTCGTCGAACTTCCCTCGTCCCCCCGGTAGCCGATCCCCCCGGGCGCCGGACGGCGATCACCGCACGGCCGCCCGGCCGGTACCGGCGCAACCTACGGTGGGGTAAGTTGCCGTGCGTGGTTCGCCCTGCATGGTCGCGCGTCATCCTCTTTCCGTCCGGTGTCCTGCTGGCGATCGCCCTGACCGGATGCTCGGTGTTCGATCGGGCCGAGGAGCCCACGGCGCAGCAGTCCGGGGGCACACCGTCGAGTGCGGGCGCGTCCGCCCCCACCGGGTCACGCCGGGTCTCCCTGATGCAGAAGCTCGGCGCGGACGGCCCGGTCCGATCCCTCGAGGTGGAGCCGAACGGCAGGTGGGCCTGTGCGGACTGCGCCGGCGACGGGGTGAACTCGACCGGCGAACTCGCCCCGGACCAGGTGCAACGGTTGCAGCAGATGCTCACCGACCCCGGGCTGGCGAAGGAGACCGACCAGGCCCGCCAGTACAAGCTGGCCTGCATCGACGCGTTGACCTCCACCCTGCTCATCCCGCCGAGCCTGACCATCACCTCGCAGGACTGCCCGGGTGAGGAACGGCCGCCGGTCGGCGGCGAGATCCTGCTGTTGCTCACCCAGGCGACGCCGGCCGAGGTCCGCGGCTGACCGCACTCCCGACCGGTCGGGTCAGAGCACCTTGCCGGGGTTGAGGAGGCCCTGCGGGTCCAGCGCGGCCTTGATCGCCCGGTGCACCCGGACCCCGACCGGTCCGATCTCCCGGGCCAGCCAGTCCCGCTTGAGCAGCCCCACGCCGTGCTCCCCGGTGCAGGTGCCGCCCAGCTCCAGGCCCAGCCGCATGATCTCGTCGAAGGCCCGCCGGCCCCGCTCCAGGCTGGCCGGGTCGGCCCGGTCGACCACGATGTTCGGGTGCATGTTGCCGTCGCCCGCGTGCCCGACCACGCCGATCGGCACGGCGCACTCCTCGGCGATCCGGGCCACCCCGTCGAGCAGCGCCGCGAGCGAGCCGCGCGGCACCGCCACATCGTCGATCACCAGCCCGCCGTTGCCGCCGGGGAACGCGTCGGCGGCGAACTTCTCCATCGCCGGGTGGGCCAGCCGGCGCGCCTGCAGCAGGGCCGCCGCCTCCACCGCGTCGGTGGCCGTCCACACCTCGTCGGCGCCGGCCGCCGCGCACACCTCGGCGATCCGGGCCAGGTCCGCGGCAGCCTGGCCGCCGGTGTCCACGGCGGCCAGCAGCAGCGCCTGCGCGTCGGTGCGCAACCCCATCGGCCGGTACGCCTCGATGGCCGCCAGGTGCGTCCGGTCCAGCAGTTCCAGCAGGCTGGGGCTCAGCCCCCGCTCGGCGATCCCGGCCACCGCCGTCCCGGCGGCAGCGGTCGATCCGAAGACCGCGACCAGGGTCAGCGACTCCTGCGGGGCGGGCCGCAGCGAGACGGTGATCTCAGTGATCACCCCGAGGGTGCCCTCGGAGCCGACGAAGAGTCGGGTCAGGTCGTACCCGGCGACCCCCTTGGCGGTACGCCGGCCGGTGCGCAGCACCTCGCCGGAGGCGAGCACCACCGTCAGGCCGAGCACGTACTCGGTGGTCACCCCGTACTTGACGCAGCACATGCCGCCCGCGTTGGTGGCGACGTTGCCGCCGATGGTGGAGGACTCCCAGGAACCCGGGTCGGGCGGGTACCAGAGGCCGCGCTCGCGTACCGCGCCGGCCAGCGCGGCGTTGACCACGCCGGGCTGCAGCACGGCGATCCGGCCGACCGGGTCGATCTCCAGGATCCGGTCCATCGCGACGGTGCTCAGCACCACCGCGCCGTCGACCGCGTTCGCCGCGCCGGCCAGCCCGGTCCGGGCCCCCTGCGGCACCACCGGTACGCCGTGCCGAGCGGCCGCCCGGACGACCGCCACGACCTCCTCCGTGTCGCGCGGGCGGGTGACCACCAGCGGCGTGCCGGCCGCGCAGAGGTCCGCCTCGTCCCGCTCGTGCATCCGGAGCAGGTCCGGGTCGGTCAGGACGGCGGCGTCGCCGAGCGCGGCCCGCAGGTCGTCGAGGAGGGGGGAACCGGCCATGCGGGGAAGGCTAGGTCGTCCTCAGGTGATCATCAACCGGGCGTCCCGCGCGCTACATTGGCCGCCATGCTGTATCTGGACCGGCCGGCCGTGCCCTGGCGGGGACGGCTCTGGTCGCACCTGATCAGCGACGTCTCCTACGCCGAGTTGCACGCCTTCGCCGAGGCGCTGGGCGCGCCCCGCCGCGGCTTCGACCGGGACCACTACGACATCCCGGCCGAGCGCTTCCCGATGGCCGTCTGGCTCGGTGCCCGCGTCGTCCCCAGCCGCGACCTGGTCCGCCTCCTCCGTGACTCCGGCCTCCGCCGCCCCAAACACCTCACCCACCCGCGCCCACCCCACCCCGCCCGCGATCTTGCACTTCGGGCCCCCGGTCTGGGCTGATCAGCCCCTCTCGCCCGGGCACCAACTGCAAGATCGCCGGGGCGGGGGTCAGGGGTGGAGGGTGGCTAGTTCCTGGGTGAGGTTGGCGCGGGCGGGGGTTTCCCAGCGGGCGTGCAGGGCGGGGAGGCGGTAGAGGGCGGGGAGGGCCAGGAGGGACCCCAGCACCCTTGCGCGGCCGGCGCGGAAGTCCGGGTCGGGGACGTGGGCGTACTCCCGGCGGACGGCGGCGGCGTAACGGTCGTACTCCGGGGGTGGGCTGGCCAGGACCGCCAGGTCGGCGTCGCAGAGCAGGGCGCCGTCCGGGTCGCCGGCGGCCACCGCGTGCCCGGCGGTGAGCAGCACCAGCCGGCGTACCTCCGCCACCGCCCCGGTCGGCAGCCCGGCGTCGGCGAGGAGGGCGCCCGCGAGGGCCGCGCTGGCCCGCTCGTTCGCGTCCCCGCCGGCCCGTGGGTCGTAGACCGCGTCGTGGCACCAGGCGGCCAGCCGGACCAGGTCGGGGTGGCCGGCGAGCGCCGCGTGACCGTCGACCACGTCGAGCACCGCGGTCAGGTGGTCCGGTGTGTGGTAGTGCCGGTGCGGCTCCCGCCAGCCGGCCAGCAGCCGCTCCCCGGCCCGGTCCACCCCGGCGGGGTCGGTCGCCCCGGCACCCCGGGCGGCGGCGCGCCACCGCTCCATCAGCTCTTCCACCCGGTGCAGTCTGCCCCACCGCCGCCGAGGGCGAGGATTCACCGGGTGTGACGCGGGTAGTCCCGGCCATGGCCGTGGCCCGGGACCGACGACCTCCACTCCTGCGTCGTGCCGCGTGGAAGGACGGGATGGTGGACGTCGACGCGGCGCGGATTACCGAGGCGGTGGACCAGCTCCGGAACCGGAGCAAGGCCACCGTGCAGGACCGGCTGCACCGGGTCCGGATGGCGATGGGCCTGGCCGTCCAGGCGGGGCTGGCCGCCGCCCTGGCCTGGATCGTCTCCCACCAGCTCCTGGGCAATCCGCAGCCGGTCTTCGCGCCGATCTCGGCGGTCGGCACGCTGGCCGCGTCGGTCGGTCAGCGGCTGCGCCGCACCGTCGAGCTGATCATCGGGGTGGCCGTCGGCGTGGCCCTCGGCGACTTCCTGATCTATCTGCTCGGCGCCGGTGGTTGGCAGTTGGGGCTGGTGGTGACGGCCGCGATCCTGCTGACCACCTTCTTCGGCGCGAGCGTGGCCATCGTGATCCAGGCCGCGGCCACCGCGGTGCTGATCGTGACGCTCAGCCCGTCCACCAAGAACCTGGAGATACCCCGCTTCGTCGACGCGTTCATCGGCGGTGGCATCGCGTTGCTGGTGACCGCGATCCTGCTGCCGCTCAACCCGCTCCGGGTGATCAACCGGGCCGCCCGGCCGGCGCTGGACCTGCTCGCCGCGCAGCTGGACATCACCGCCGAGGCGCTGCGCAAACGGGACCGGCAGACCGCCCAACGCGCGCTGGAACGGCTCCGGGAGAACAAGGACGAGCTGGCCGCGTTCTCCGAGGCGATCGAGGGAGCCAAGGAGACCAGCACGCTCTCCCCGGCCCGCTGGCACCGGCGGAGCGAGCTGACCCACTACGCCGAGGCGGCGGACCCGATCGACCGGGCGATGCGTAACAGCGGCACCCTGATCCGCCGCTCGGTCACCATGATCGAGGACGAGGAACCGGTCCCGGAGTCGATGCCGGACGCGCTCGCCCACCTGGCCGAGTCGGTCCGCCTGCTCCGGCACGAGTTCGCCGGCGGCCAGGAGCCGGAGAAGGCCCGCGAGTGCTCGCTGCGCGCGGTGAGCGAGGCCGGCCGGGCGTACGCGCAGGGGGTGGGCTTCTCCGGCAGCGTGGTGATCGCCCAGGTGCGTACCACCGCCAGCGACCTGATGGTCGCCTCCGGCATCGAGCAGGACGAGGCGAACCGGCTCGTCCGGCAGGCGTTCGGCGGCGAGAAGGAACAGCCGCCGGGCGTCCAGCCCGAGGAGGACACCGCGCCGAAACCGCCGACGGCGCCCCCGCTCGGGTGACCCGCCCGGTCAGCGCAGTGCGGTCAGGGCGGCGAGCAGCCGGTCCACCTCCGCAGCCGTGCTGCCGAGGCCGATGCTGGCCCGCAGCGCGGTGGGCGGCAGGTCCCGCCGGCCGCTGCGCGCCGCCGCCTCGGTGAGCAGTCGTCGGGCCAGCGGGTGGGCGCAGAAGAGCCCGTCCCGGAGGCCGATCTGGTGTGCGCCGGCCAGGTGGGCGGCGACCTCGGCGGAGTCCCGTCCGGCCACCACGAATGAGACGATGCCCACCCGTGGCGCTTCGGGTGCGAACGTCCGCAGCTCCACGACGTGCGGCAGGGCGGCGAGCCCGGCCCGCAGCCGGGCCAGCAGCCGCTGCTCCCGGGCGTGCAGCGCGTCCCGGTCGGCCCCGGCGAGCGCGGCGCACACCGCCGCGAGGGCGACCGCGCCGAGCAGGTTGGGGGTGCCGGCCTCGTGCCGGGCCGGGCCGGTGGTCCACCGCACGTCGTGGGTGGCCGCGCCGACGTGACCGGTGGCGCCGCCCCCGGCCAGGTACGGCGGGGCGGCGTCCAGCCAGTCCGACCGGCCGACGAGCACCCCGGCGCCGAAGGGCGCGTACAGCTTGTGGCCGGAGAGCGCCAGGTAGTCCACGTCCAGCGCGGCCAGGTCGACCGGCGCGTGCGGGGCGAGCTGGGCGGCGTCCACCAGGATCCGGGCGCAGTGCCGGTGGGCGACCCGGGCCAGCTCGGCCACCGGCCAACGCTCGCCGGTCACGTTGCTCGCCCCGGTCACCGCGACCAGCACCGGCGGGCCGGGCCGGGTCGCGGCGGCCACCGCCGGTCCCGACCGCGGCGCCGGCTCGCTCCGCGCGTCCACCCGGCGCAGCTCGCCGAGGGCGGCGTCCAGCGCCCGAACCGCCCCGGCGGGGCTCGCCGGCACCGGCAGCCGGACCGAGCCGCGCGGCCAGGGCAGCAGGTTGGCGTGGTGCTCCCCGGCGAAGGTGACCACGGTGGTGCCGGCGGGCAGCGCCCGGGCCAGCAGGTTGACCGCGTCGGTGGTGTTCCGGGTGAAGATCACGTGGTCCTCGGCGCGGGCGCCGAGGAAGTCGCCGACCGTCTGCCGGGCCCGCTCGTAGGCCAGCGTGCAGCGTCGCGACAGCGCGCCGGCGCCGCGGTGCACGCTCGCGTACCAGGGAAGCAGCTCGGCCACCGCGTCGGCCGCGGCCCGCGCGCACGGCGCGCTGGCCGCGTGGTCGAGGTTGATCTGCCCCGGTACGCCGAGCACGCCGAGCGGGTCGGCGTCGACCGGCCGGGACGGCAGCGCGGGCAGCGAGGGTACGAGGGTGACGGTCATGCCGGAACCTCCGGGGTCCAGGGGACCCCCCGGGTGTGGGCACCGGGACGGGGTCCGCGCTTGCCCAGCACGCCGTTCGGGCTGGGCCCGGTCATCACCCGGGGCACCCCACCGCGAACTCGACGAGGGTTGCCGGCCAGCAAGCCGGGGCTTGACGCTGGCGCTCGTGACCTGCCCGGCAGCATAGCGGTCGGAATGCGGCCGGACCAGAGCGCCGTGGGTGACTACGCTGACCGCATGGCCGACACCCCGCCCGGCGGAGCCCAGCCGCCGCCGACCCCGCCCGCCGCCCCGCCGCCGGGCACGGCGACCCCCCGGATGCCGTTGCGCCGGCTCGGCTGGCGGCGGTTCCTGGTGCTCGCCGGGGTCGTCCTCCTGATCGCCGCCGGCGGGGTGTTCATGCTGTACACACTCGGCTCCAGCCTCGGCCCTACAGCGCTGCTGGTCGGCGTGGTCGCGGCGATCCTGCCGGTGCCGGTGCTGGTCTCCTGCTTCCTCTGGCTGGACCGCTACGAGCCGGAGCCGCTGAAGTACCTGATCTTCTGCTTCGCCTGGGGCGCGTTCGTCGCCACGGCCATCTCCCTGCTGGTCAACGAGGGCTCCGCCCTGCTGTTCAAGAACTGGGGGTTGCCCAAGGCGCTCACCGCCGTGCTGGTCGCCCCGTTCATCGAGGAGCTGACCAAGGCGCTCGGGCCGATCCTGTTGCTGATCTTCCGGCGCCGGGAGTGGTCCGGGATCACCGACGGCCTGGTCTACTGCGGGCTCTCCGCGATCGGCTTCGCCATGGTGGAGAACATCCTCTACCTGGGCGGCTACGGTTACCGCACCGGCGTCGAGGAGTACGGTCCGGCGACCGGCGCCCGCCAGGTGATCGCCATCTTCATCGTGCGGATCCTGCTCTTCGGCTTCGCCCACCCGCTGTTCACCTCGATGACCGGGGTGGGCCTGGGCATCGCCGCGCGGACCGCCGACCGGCGGGTACGCCTGCTCGCCCCGATCGCGGGCCTGCTGCTGGCGATGATGCTGCACGGCACCTGGAACCTGCTGCCCTCGCTGGCCGCGGCCACCGGTCAGCCGCTGATCGCCCTGTACGGCTACATCGGCGTGATGGTGCCGATCTTCTTCGGCATGGTGGGGCTGGCGATCTGGCTGCGCGGCTGGGAGGGGCGACTCACCGAGCGGACCCTGCCGGACTACGTGCGGGCCGGGTGGCTCACGCCGCCCGAGGTGGCGGCGCTGGGCAGCCTGGGCCGCCGGCACGCGGCCCGCACCTGGGCGCGCCGGGTCGCCGGCGACGGCGGGGTGAAGGCGATGCGCGGCTACCAGTTCGCGGCGACCCGGCTGGCGCTGTTGCGGGACGGGATGCGCCGGGGCTTGGACCGCAAGCAGGCCGACCGGGACCGGACGGCCCGGGAGGAGCGGGAGCTGCTGGAGGCGATCGCGGCGTACCGGTCGTTCTTCGTGGGGCGGGACCCGCAGACGCCGGTGGGGGTCTGGGACGGGCAGCGCTACCACCTGCGGTTCCCGGACGGGTCGCAGCGGGCGGTGCCGGCGCCGGACGAGCCGGTGGTGCCGATCCCCGTGGTGCTCGCTCCGCCGCCGCCCCCGGCCCATCCGGCCGGCTACGGCCCGCCCGGCTGGTACGGCCCGCGACCGGCCGCGCCCTGGCCGCCCGGCGCCTGACCGGCCTGTCGGCGGGGCAGGTCCGGCGCGGGTCAGGTCATCATGCCGGTGAGGAAGTCACCGAGGCCCTGGAAGATGGCCATCAGCGCCGCCCCGATCCCCTTGAACATCTGGGCCGCGCCGTCCGGCCGGAAGGCCATGAAGTAGATCAGGAAGGCGACGAAGCCCCACAGCAGCAGCTTCTTCAGGAATTCCGGCATCGTCCCTCCCCAGGGCGCTGGAGGTGCCTGGCTTCCCGTCGAGGAGGAAGGCAAACGACGCCCGGGTCGGGGAGGGCCTACAGGTAGAGGCCGGTCGAGCCGGTCGGCTCGTGCTCCACCCGTTCGGCGGCGACGGCGTGCACGTCGCGCTCGCGGAGCAGGACGTACCCGCGACCGTGCAGCTCGACCTCGGACCGTTCGTCGGGGTCGAAGAGCACCCGGTCGCCGGCGACGATCGAGCGGACGTGCGGGCCGACTCCCACCGTGACGGCCCAGGCCAGGCGCTTGCCCACCGCCGCGGTGGCCGGGATCACGATGCCGGCGGTGGAGCGCCGCTCGCCCTCGTTGCCCTCCAGGCGTACCAGCACGCGGTCGTGCAGCAGGCGGATCGGCAGGCCGGAGTCGAGGTTCTGGTCGGCGGTCACGCGAAGACGCTACCGCGTGCGTCGTGGTCGATCCTGCGGTGGTTGAGCGGAGTCGAGCGGGGGCAATGTGTGGCGGAACCGCCCTAGGTGGGGCCGACGGACGTATCCTGTCCCCCCTGATGTCCTGGCGGACCAGCTTTGCAGGAGGTGCGCTTGAGCCGCTTCGAGCGGGTACGCGGACGGCTCCGTCACGCGTTCGAGTCGGGACGCGAGTCGGTGCGCGCGAGCCGCACCCAGCCGGCGGGCGAGCCCGCCGAGCCCGACGAGCCCGACGAGTCCGGGGTGGCCACGCCCGCCTCGCCGGGTCCGGTGGCGCCGCCCGCGGCGACGGTGGTGGGCGCGGAACCGCCGGCCGCGATGCACTACTCCATCTCCAGCCGGGACGACGCCGAGGTGCCGCACGCGCTGCGGATCGCGGCAGCCTGGTCGTGGCGCCTGATCGTGGTCGGCGTCGTGGCCTGGGCACTGCTGATGATCGTCGGCACGATCCGGATCGTGATCATCCCGCTCGCGGTGGCGCTGCTGCTGTCGGCGCTGCTCGCCCCGGCGGTCGGCTGGCTGCTGAGGGCCCGCTTCCCCCGGTCGCTGGCGACCGGGGTGGTGCTCGTCGGCGGGCTGGCCGCGATGATCGGCACGCTGACCCTGGTGGTGAACGAGTTCATCCAGGGCGTGCCCGAGCTGAGCGACAAGTCGTCGCAGGGCGTACGGCAGATCCAGAACTGGCTCAAGACCGGGCCGCTGCACCTGTCGGACCGACAGCTCAACAGGTACATCGACGAGGCGCAGGGCTGGATCAACGGCAACACCGCGAAGTTCACCAGCGGGGCCCTGTCCACCGCGGCCACGCTGGCCGAGTTGCTCACCGGCACCATCCTGGTGCTCTTCGCGACCTTCTTCTTCCTGCGGGACGGCCGCCGGATCTGGCGGTTCCTGGTCGGGCTGCTGCCGGTCGCCGCCCGCTGGAAGGTCGACGACGCCGGCCGGGCGTCCTGGTCGACGCTGGGCGCCTACGTCCGGGCGACCGTGCTGGTCGCCTTCATCGACGCGGTCGGTATCGGCATCTTCCTCGTCATCTTCCACATCCCGTTCGCCTTCCCGCTGGCCGCGCTGGTCTTCCTGGGGGCGTTCATCCCGATCGTCGGCGCCGCGCTCTCCGGCGTCGTGGCGGTGCTGGTGGCGCTGGTCGACAGCGGGCCGATCAAGGCGCTGATCATCCTCGGCGTGGTGATCGGCGTGCAGCAGATCGAGGGGCACGTGCTCCAGCCGCTGATCATGGGCCGCGCGGTGGCCATCCACCCGCTCGCCGTGATCATCGGGATCGCCGCCGGTGTCGTCCTCGCCGGCATCACCGGGGCGCTGGTCGCGGTGCCGCTGATCGCGGTGCTCAACACGGCGGTCCGCCGGCTCGCCGCCCGGACCGTGCCGGACACCCCACCGGACGCCGTGGTGGTCGCCTCGCAGGCACCCTGACGTCGTCCGGAAGACCGCCCGCCCGTTCCGTCAGCTCTTCCCGAGCCGTTCCAGGGCGCCCCGCGCCACGTCCGGCCGGGTGGTGTACCAGAACGGCGGCAGCGAACGCCGCAGGAACGGGCCGTAGCCGCGGGCGGTCTCCAGTCGGGAGTCGAGCACCGCGACGACGCCCCGGTCCCCGGTGGCCCGGATCAGTCGCCCCACGCCCTGCGCCAGCCGGACCGCCGCGATCGGCACGCTGACCGCGGCGAAGCCGGACCCGCCGCTCGCGTCCACCGCCGCCGCCCGGGCCGCCGCGAGCGGCTCGTCCGGGCGCGGGAAGGGCAGCCGGTCGATCACCACGAGCTGGCAGGCGTCGCCCGGCACGTCCACCCCCTGCCAGAGCGACATCACCCCGAACAGGCAGCTCGACCGCTCCTGCCGGAACCGCCGCACGAGCAGCGGCAGGGCCTCCTCACCCTGCAGCAGCACCGGCAGGTCGGTCCGCGCGCGGACCAGCTCCGCGGCCTGCTGCGCGGCCCGTCGCGAGGAGAAGAGCCCGAGGGTACGCCCACCGAGCGCCCCGACCAGCGTCAGCAGCTCCTCGCCGGCCGCCTCGGGCAGCCCGGAGACGCTGGGGCGGGGCAGGTGCGCGGCGACGTACAGGATGCCCTGCCGCGCGTAGTCGAACGGTGAGCCGACGTCGAGCGAGCTCCAGCCCGGCCCCTCGGTGGCCGGCACGGTGCCGGTGGCGGCGCGGCTGCCGGGTGCGGCGGCGACCGGTGCGGGGACGGTCGCGTCGCCGCGCGCCGTGCTGGCGGCGAGGGCGGCGGCGGCGGGAGTCGGCGGGGCGGGCGGCGGCGCGTCGAGTCCGAGCGCCCGGGCCACCGTGTCGAACCGGCCGCCCAGCGCGAGGGTCGCCGAGGTGGCGACCACCGTGCGCTCGTCGTACAGGTGGGTGGCGAGGGTGCCGGCGACCGAGAGCGGGGCGACCACCAGGGCCCGGCGGCTGCCGTTGTCGGGTTTCTCCACCCAGGCCACGTCGTGGTCCGCCTCCTCCAGCAGCCGCTGGGCGGTGGTGGAGAGCTCGTCCAGCACGGCCTTCGCCTGCTGCTTGCGGACCGGGTCCGGGTCGTCGGACTTGACCTCGCCGATCGCCTCCAGCGCCGCCCGGGTCGCCGCGTCGAGCAGCGTGCACGCCTCGCGCAGTGGCCCCGGCAGCCCGCTGGTGAGCCGTCCGGCGGGAACCTCGGCCAGCCCCACGGCGAGGGCGTCGCCGGCCTCGGTGAGCCGTTCGGCGACCTCCGGGCGTAGCAGCGGCCGGGCCCGGCGGGTGGACCGGTCGATCAGTTCCGGGACCAGTTCGGCCTGGGCGGCCGAGGAGACCCGGTCGGCCAGCTCGTGCGCCTCGTCCACGATGAGCAGCTTGTGCGGCGGCACGATGTGCCGGCCGGCGAGCATGTCGACGGCGAGCAGGCTGTGGTTGGTGACCACGATGTCCGCCTCCCGGGCCCGGGCCCGGGACGCCTCGGCGAAGCACTCCTGACCGAACGGGCAGCGGCTCGCGCCGACGCACTCCCGGGCCGGCATCGACACCAGCCGCCAGGCCTGGTCGTCGACGCCCGGGTCCAGCTCGTCCCGGTCGCCGGTGGCGGTCTCGTCGGCCCAGTCGCGCAACCGCTGGATCTGCTTGCTGAGCCGGCCCGCCTCGCCAAGCCACTTCGTCCCGCCGGGGCGGGCCGCCGGGGTGTCGAAGAGGGTGTCGTCCGGCTCGTCCTCTGTGGAGTTGTCCAGCCGGGCCAGGCAGAGGTAGTGGTGCCGGCCCTTGAGCACGGCAAAGGTGGGCCGGCGGCGGAGCAGCGGCTCCACCGCGTCGGCGAGCCGGGGCAGGTCGTGGTCGACCAGCTGGGACTGCAACGCCAGGGTGGCGGTGGAGACCACCACCGGGCCGTCCACGGTCAGCGCCGGGGTCAGGTACGCCAGCGACTTGCCGGTGCCGGTGCCGGCCTGGACGAGCAGGTGTTCGCCGGAGGTGATGCTCCGCTCGATGGCCTCGGTCATCTGCTGCTGGCCCGGGCGGGCGGCCCCGCCGGGCACCGCGCCGACCGCAGCGGCGAGCAGGTCGGCCCCGCTCGGCCGGGTGCCCCGACCCTTCCGGGACGCGGCGGGACCGGTGGCGGTGCGGGGCGGAGTCACCGTGCGACGGTACCCGCCGCCGCCGACACCGGCCGCGCCGATCCGCCGCGTGGCGTCGTCGTGGTACGGGTTTCCGTGGGTCGCGTCCGGTTATCTGCCGATCGCGTCGCGTGGCGGGAATCGGTTAGGGTGCCAGTCATGCCGAGCGACGTGGTCCGCGTGATCTACCGCAAGTACGACGGCAGCGCCCACCGCGACTACCCGGCCCGCCGCCTCACCGAGGACGACCTCGGCGTCTGGCTTGGCGTGCCGGCCGGCACCGAGTCGGTCTACCACGGTCGGCCCTCGGTCGAGCAGATTCCCTTCGTCCTGCTGGTGCCGCACCACGGCTGGTGGACTGGCATGTTCAACCCGCCGCCGCGGACCAGCGAGGTCTACTGCGACATCGCCACCCCGGCCCGCTGGGAGGGTGACGACACGGTCCAACTGGTCGACCTCGACCTGGATGTGGTGCGTCGCCGGGCGACCGGCCTGGTCGAGCTGCGCGACGAGGACGAGTTCGCGGAGCACCGGGAGCGCTTCGGCTACCCCGATGACGTGGTCGCCGAGGCCGAGTCGGCCGCCCGCTGGCTCGTCGGCGCGCTCGGTGACGGCACCGAACCGTTCGCCACGTCGTACCGGAAGTGGCTGGCCCTGGTGGCCTGAGCCGGGCTCACCAGCGCGGCGGCCACACCTCCTCGGCGCCCAGCGCCGGCAGGTCGGGCACCTTCTCCGGGTTGAGCTGGTTGAAGACGCCGGTGATCCGGCCGGCGCGCACGGCGAACGCGATCACCAGGCGCAGCGACCGGCCGTCCCGGAACACGGTCTCGGCCTGCCAGCCCAGGGCGCCGTCGACCAGCGCCGGCCGGGCCAGCAGCCGACCGCCGTACCGGCCGGCCTGGCCGAAGAGGCCGAGGATGAAGCGGGCCACCGGGTCGGCGCCGAGCACCGGCCGGCGGGCCGCCGGGAAGTGCCCGCCGCTGTCGCCGATCAGCACCACGTCCGGGGCGAGCACCCGGACCAGCCGGTCCAGCTCACCGGACTCCACGGCGGCGGCGAACGCGGTCAGCACCCGCCGCTGCTCCGCCAGGTCGGCGGTGTGCCGGGGGACGTCCGGGGCGCTGACCGTCCGGCGGGCCCGGGAGGCGAGCTGCCGGGCCGCGGCGGGTGTGGTGCCGAGCACCTCGGCGATGGTGGCGAACGGCACGGCGAAGACGTCGTGCAGCACGAACGCGATCCGCTGTTCCGGCGCGAGCCGTTCCAGCACCACCAGCAGCGCGGTGCCGACCTGGTCGGCGCGGACCGCTCGTTCGGCCGGGTCGGGGGCGAAGCCGTCCGTCGTCGGGACCGCGCGCACCATCGGCTCCGGCAGCCACTGGCCCGGGTACGTCTCCCGGCGTACCCGGGCGGAGCGGAGCACGTCCAGGCAGATCCGTGAGCAGGTGGTGGTCAGCCAGGCGCGCAGCTCCCGGATCTGGGCGCGGGCCGCCGGATCCGCGAGCGCGCCGGCGTAGCGCAGCCAGGTTTCCTGAACCGCGTCCTCGGCCTCGCTCCGGCTGCCCAGCATCCGATGGGCGACCGCCGTCAGGTGTCCGCGCTCCGCCTCGAACTCCGCCGCGAGATCCCCCACCACGTGTCCCCCTCCGCCGGCCACATTCTCTCCCTCTCTCCTGGACGCCCGCCCCACCGCCCCGAACGTGACACGGGGGTGGGCGTCGGTGGGCGGGGGAGGCCGGGGTGGGTGAGGATCAGGGGATGAGTGGAGTCGATGAGGCGGGTGTGGTGCGGCCCGCCGGCGGGAGAATGCGGAAGCTGCTGCGGGTGACGCCCGCGGGCGGCGCGGTGGACCTGGGAGCGATCGACCCGCGTTCGACGCCGGGGCTGCCGGCGGCGGCCGGGAGCGGGAAGCGGCGCAAGGCGTGGGCCCGTGAGCAGGTCGGGCTGCTCGGTGCCGACCTGGGCCGACAACAGGAGATGGTGTACGCGTCCGCGCAGAACGCTGCCGGCCCGGAGGCGCCGACGAGCGCCCCGACGGCGGCCGACGCCCAGCTCGACGGCGTTCGGCCGCGCCGGGTGCTGCTGGTGCTCCAGGCGATGGACTGCGGTGGCAAGGACGGCACGATCAAGCGGGTGGCCGGCGCGATGAACCCGCTCGGCCTGCACATCCGCTCGTTCGGGCCGCCGACCGGGGAGGAGCTGCGGCACGACTTCCTGTGGCGGATCCGCCGAGCCCTGCCGCCGCCCGGCTACGTCGGGATCTTCAACCGCTCGCACTACGAGGACGTGCTGATAGCCCGGGTCGAGTCGCTGGTCGACGAGCCCACCTGGCGGGCCCGGTACGACGAGATCAACGCTTTCGAGCGGGAGTTGGCCGAGGGCGCGGTGACCCTGGTCAAGGTGATGCTGCACATCTCGTCCGCGGCGCAGGGCGAGCGGCTGATGGAGCGGCTGATGGATCCGCGCAAGTACTGGAAGTACAACCCGAGCGATCTCGACTCGCGGGCCCGCTGGGACGACTACCAGGCCGCGTACGCCGAGGCCCTGACCCGGTGCGACGCGGACGCCGCGCCGTGGTTCGTGGTGCCGGCGGACCGCAAGTGGTACCGGGACTGGGCGGTCGCCCACCTGCTCCGGGAGACGTTCGCCGGCCTTGATCTGGGGTATCCGGCTGCCGGTTTCGACGTGGAGCGGGAGCGCCAGCGGTTGCGGAGCGGGGACAAGAGGCCGAAGGTGAACGGCGGGTGAACGGACGGTGAATCGGGCCTGACCAGGGGTGGGCCGGCGAATACCCGGTTCCGCCGTGTACCTAGCATGCCCAGAGCAGGCGCCCCTCGGGGCGGCGGCCACCCTTCCACCGACACGACGAGGTCCGTGCTGTGAAGTTTTCCTTCCGTCCCACCGAGGGCGCCTTCTACGAGCTCTTCACCAGGGCCGCGCAGAACCTGGTGCGGGGTACCGAACTGCTGAACGAGCTGGGCCTGCCAGACGTCGACATCCAGTCGGTCAGCGAGCGGCTCACCGAGGTCGAGCACGACAGCGACCAGATCACCCACGAGCTGTTCAAGAAGATCAACTCTACCTTCATCACTCCGTTCGACCGGGAGGACATCTACCGTCTGGGCTCGCTGCTCGACGACGTGATGGACCACCTGGAGGCGGTCGGCAACCTGCTCTACCTGTACGGCCTGACCAAGCTCCCCGCGCTGCCGCGCGAGCTGCACGAGCTGGTGAACGTCCTCGACCAGCAGGCCAAGCTGACCGCCGAGGCGATGCCCCGGCTGAAGTCGATGAAGAACCTCGAGGAGTACTGGATCGAGTGCAACCGCCTGGAGAACGACGGCGACCAGGCGTACCGGATGCTGCTGGTCCGCCTCTTCTCCGGTGAGTACGACGCGCTCACCGTGCTGAAGATGAAGGAGGTCGCCGACGAGCTGGAGGCCGCCTGCGACGCCTTCGAGCACGTGGCGAACACCGTCGAGACCATCACGGTCAAGGAGTCCTGATCCTGTGAGTCCCGAACTCATCGCCGTACTGGCGGTGATCGTGGCCGCCATGGCGTTCGACTACACGAACGGCTTCCATGACGCAGCCAACGCGATCGCCACCAGCGTCTCCACCCGGGCGCTGACACCCCGGGTCGCCCTCGCGCTGGCGGCCGTCGGCAACTTCATCGGCGCGCACTTCGGCGCCGGGGTGGCCAAGACCGTCGGTGACGGCCTGGTCACCCTGCCCACCGGGGTGGCGAGCCTGGGGGTGGTCTTCGCCGGAGTGGTCGGCGCGATCGCCTGGAACCTGATCACCTGGTACTTCGGGCTGCCCTCGTCGTCCTCGCACGCCCTCTTCGGCGGGCTGGTCGGGTCGACCCTCTTCGCCGCCGACGGCGTGGTGCAGTGGGGCAACATCCTCGAGAAGGTCATCATCCCGATGGTGCTCTCGCCGATGGTCGGCCTGCTCCTGGGCTTCCTGCTGATGCTCGCGATCCTGTGGCTGTTCCGGAAGGGGCAGCCGGGCAAGCTCAACCGGGGCTTCCGCTGGGCGCAGACCGTCTCGGCGGCGGCCATGTCGGTCGGCCACGGCATGCAGGACGCGGCGAAGACGATGGGCATCATCGTGCTCGCGCTGTACACCGGCGGCTACCAGAGCGACAAGACGCACATCCCCGGCTGGGTCTTCTGGACCTCGGCGACCATGCTGGCGCTCGGCACCTACTCCGGTGGCTGGCGGATCATCCGGACGCTCGGGCGCAAGATCATCGACCTGGGCCCGCCGGAGGGCTTCGCCGCCGAGACAGTGGCCAGCGCGGTGCTCTTCTTCAACGCCCTGGTACTCAAGGCCCCGATCTCCACCACCCACACCATCACCTCGGCGATCATGGGTGTCGGCGCGACCAAGCGGCTCTCCGCGGTGCGCTGGAACGTCGCCGGCAACATCGTGATCGCCTGGATCATCACGTTCCCGGCCGCCGCGCTGATCGCCTGCCTCACCTACCTGGTGATCCGACCGCTGTTCTGACCCGATTGCCGGTCGGTCCGACATCGACGCCCGTCGAGGGGTCCCCTGCCACGGCAGGGGACCCCTCACGCGTAGTCGACCCCGATCCGCCCCCGGATCCCGTCCAGCAACGCCATCACCTCCAGCGTCGCGGCGTGCGGGACCAGCGGGCTCTCGATCAGCCCGGCGGCCAGGCAGCGCTGCACCTCGGCGGCCTCGTGCTGGTAGCCACCGCCGGTCAGGTCGGCGGGGATGGTCTCCGGATCGGCCCTGAGCCGGTGCAGCACCGCCGAGCCGGGCCGGTAGAACGGCTCGGGCAGGTCGATCCGCCCGGTGGTGCCGGTGATCGAGGCGGTGATCGCCGTCGCGCCGACCATGCCGCAGCTCAACGTCGCCACCGCCCCGGAGTCCCAGCCGAGCACGATCCCGGTGTTCGCGTCCACGCCCTCCGGGGTGAGCTTCGCCCACGCCTGCACGTGCTGCGGGACGCCCAGCAGCAGGTGGGCCAGGCTCAGCGGGTACACGCCGAGGTCGAGCAGCGCGCCGCCGCCCAGCGTCCGGGCCCGCATCCGGTGCTCGGGCGAGAAGGGCCCGGCCGCCCCGAAGTCCGCCCGCACGCTGGTCACCTCGCCGATCGCCCCCTCCGCGATCAGCTCGGCCACCCGGAGGATGAGGGGGTTGGTCCGCATCCACATGGCCTCCATCAGGAAGACCCCGCGGGCCCGGGCGGCCTCGATCAGCTCGGCGCTGGTGGCCAGGTCGAGCGTGCATGGCTTCTCCACCAGCACGGCCCGGCCGGCGGCGAGGCAGGTCATTGCCGCCTCGTGGTGGGCGGCGTGCGGCGTGGCCACGTAGATCACGTCGAGGTCCGGGTCCGCGGCCAGCTCCGCCCACGAGCCGTACGCCCGGACAGCGCCGTGCCGGGCGGCGAACAGTTCGGCGCTCTGCGGCGTACGCGAGCCGACCGCGACCAGTTCGGCACCCGGCACCAGCCGCAGGTCCTCGGCGAAGCGGCCGGCGATGTGTCCGGTGGACAGGATGCCCCAACGCGTCATGCCGGCACGCTATCCCGTCCCGCCGAGCCGCCGAGCGGATGATCCACCGGCCGGGAACTAGGCTCGCGGAATGACGATCGACGGCTTCGCCGCACCCCCCGCCCTGGTGGAGCACGCCCGCCGGTTCCGCGCCGAGGGCGGCACCCCGGCGCCGCCCCGGGTCGCCGCCACCGTGCTGCTGCTCCGCCCCGCCGGCGACGACTTCGAGGTGTACGTCATCCGCCGGGTCGCCGCGATGACGTTCGGCGGCATGTACGCCTTCCCCGGCGGCGGCGTGGACCGCTCCGACTCCCAGGCCCACCTGGACTGGGCCGGCCCGGGGCCGGCCGAGTGGGCGATCCGCCTCGGGCAGGCGCCGGACGCGGCCCAGGCGGTGGTGTGCGCCGCCGCCCGGGAGGTCTTCGAGGAGGCCGGCGTGCTGCTGGCCGGTCCGGACGCCGCGACGGTGGTGGGCGACGTCAGCGGCGACGACTGGGAGGCCGCCCGGCAGGACCTGGAGGGTCGGCGGGTCGGCTTCGCCGACCTGCTTGCCGGGCGGCGGCTCACCCTCCGGTCCGACCTGCTGCTGCCGTGGAGTCGGTGGATCACCCCGGAGTTCGAACCGCGCCGCTTCGACACGTACTTCTTCGTGGCCCTGCTGCCGGAGGGGCAGCGGACCCGGGACGTCTCCGGAGAGGCCGACCACACCATGTGGATCCGGCCCGCGGACGCCCTGGCCCGGGCGGGGGCCGGCGAGCTGACCATGCTTCCGCCGACCCTGGTCACCCTCGCCCAGGTGGCCGCCGCCGGTGACCTGGCCGGCGTGGCGCGGGCGGCGGCGGACCGGGACGCCGCCACCCCGGTCACCCCCCGCCTCGACCTTCCCGAGGGGGGCGAACCCCGCTTCGTCCTCGGCTGACCGGCGGCGCCGAGGCGGGGCTTCCTCCGACACGCCGAGGGGCGCCGGTCAGGTCGACCGACGCCCCTCGCGGACCGGGAACCAGCGGCTCAGCCGAAGCGGCCGGTGATGTAGTCCTCGGTCTTCTTCACGCTCGGGTTGCTGAAGATCTTCTGGGTGTTGTCGTACTCGATCAGCCGGCCCGGGTCGCCGGTCTTCTCGATGGAGAAGAAGGCGGTCCGGTCCGACACCCGGGCGGCCTGCTGCATGTTGTGGGTGACGATGATGATGGTGAACTTGTCCTTGAGCTGGAACATCAGGTCCTCGATGGCCAGCGTCGAGATCGGGTCCAGCGCCGAGCAGGGCTCGTCCATCAGCACCACCTGCGGCTCGACCGCGATGGTGCGGGCGATGCAGAGCCGCTGCTGCTGACCGCCCGAGAGGCCGGCGCCCGGCTTGCCGAGCCGGTCCTTGACCTCGTCCCAGAGGTTCGCCGAGCGGAGCGCCTTCTCGGCCGCCTCCTCCAGGATCGGCTTCCGGCGGACGCCGTTGAGGCGCAGGCCGGCCACCACGTTCTCGAAGATGCTCATGGTGGGGAACGGGTTCGGCCGCTGGAAGACCATGCCGATCATCCGCCGGACCGCGGTGACGTCCACGTCCCGGTCGTAGACGTCCTGGTTGTCGATGGTCAGGCTGCCCTCGACCCGGGCGCCGGGGAGCACCTCGTGCATCCGGTTGATGGACCGCAGGAAGGTGGACTTGCCGCAGCCGGAGGGGCCGATCAGGGCGGTGACCGTCTTCGGCTCGACGGTCAGGTTGATGTTCTCGATCGCCTTGAAGGCGCCGTAGTAGGCGCTGACGTTGGTGGCTTCGATGCGCTTCGCCATGGTGGCGGTACCTCCGGGGTTCATCGGCCGAGCCGGTTGCGACGGGCCAGCAACTTCGCCGCGATGGTCAGGACGAGTACGAGGGCGACCAGGGTCAGTGCCGCGGTCCACGCCCGCGCCGGCGAGTACTTCGAGGCCTCGCCGGCCTGCTGGTAGACGAAGAGAGCCAGTGACGACTGGTTGTTCTCGAACGGGTTGACGTTGATCGCCGCGCCGCCGCCGGCGACGAGCAGCACCGGGGCGGTCTCACCGGCGGCCCGTGCGATGGCGAGCATGATGCCGGTGACGATGCCCGGCAGCGCGGTCGGCAAAACCACCCGCAGGATGGTCTTCCACTTCGGCACGCCGAGGGCGTACGCGCCCTCCCGCAGCGGAGCCGGGACGAGCCGCAGCATCTCCTCGGTGGAGCGCACCACGGTCGGCAGCATCAGCACGCTCAGCGCCAGCGCGGCGGCGAAACCGGAGAAGCCCGGCCGGCCGTTGTTGAAGGTGGGCGACACGATGAGCACCCAGAACGCCAGCACGAAGAGGCCGGTGACGATCGACGGGATGCCGGTCATCACGTCGACGAAGAACCGGATGGCGAAGGCGAACCGGCCCCGGCCGTACTCGACGATGTAGATCGCGCAGAGCACCCCGAGCGGGACGGTGATCAGGGTCGCGATGCCGACCTGCTCCAGGGTGCCGACGATGGCGTGGTAGGCGCCGCCGTTGGCGTCGCGCGCCCCGATGTTGTTCATCGAGGTGCCGAAGAAGTTCCCGTCGAGCCGTTCAACGCCCTTGCTGACCAGGGTCCAGACCACCGAGGCCAGCGGCAGCACCGCCAGCACGAAGGCCGAGTGGATCAGCGCGCTCCAGGTGCGGTTGCGGGCCGCCCGGCGCCCCTCGACCGCGTTCGCGGCGGTGAAGAGCCCGGCCAGGTGGAACAGCGCGCCGAGGACCACCACCAGGACGGGGCCGCCGATGCCGAGGCCGTAGACGACCCCGGCGGCGACCAGCAGGGCCGCGACGGCGATGGCGGGCGCGGCGTACGTCGGCAGCCGCTTGGCGCGCAGCGTGGCCGGTTGCGCCGGCGGTCGGGTGCGGTGCGTGGTGACGGTGCTCATGCGGCCGACTCCGTGAACTCGCGGCGGCGGTAGATGATCGCCCGGGCGGTGATGTTGACGATCAGCGTGATCGCGAAGAGCACCAGGCCGGAGGCGATCAGCGCGCCCCGGCCGGTGTCGTTCGCCTCGGCGAACCGGTTCGCGATGTTCGCCGCGATGGTGTTACCGCCGCTCTGCAGGACGTTGAACGTGATGGCGTAGGTGGAGCCGAGGGTCAGCGCCAGCGCGATGGTCTCGCCGAGCGCGCGGCCCAGGCCGAGCATCACCGCGGCGATGATGCCGGGCCGCCCGTACGGCAACACGGCGGTGCGCAGCATCTCCCAGCGGGTGGCGCCCAGCGCGAGGGCGGCCTCCTCGTTGGCGGTCGGGGTCTGCAGGAACACCTCGCGGGAGAGCGAAGTGATGATCGGCAGCACCATGATCGCCAGCACCAGGGAGCCGAGCAGGATCGAGTTCCCGTACGGGCCGTCGCCGAAGATCGGGATCCAGCCGAAGTAGGTGTGCAGCCAGGTCGACAGGTCCGTGATCGGCCCGACGAGGTAGTCCCGGCCCCAGAGGCCGAAGACCACGCTGGGCACGGCGGCCAGCAGGTCGATCACGAAGCCGAGGCCGGTGCCGAGGCGGCGCGGGGCGTAGTGCGTGAGGTAGAGGGCGATGCCCAGCGCCACCGGCACCGCGATGAGCAACGCCAGCAGCGCGGTGAGCACGGTGCCGAAGGCGAGCGCGCCGATGCCGAACTTGGCCGGGTTGTCGTTCGGGAACCAGCCCTCGAAGGTCCAGAAGTCCTCGGAGTTCGCCTGCAGGGCCGGAACGGCCTTGGCGATCAGGAAGACCGCGATCGCCGCGATGATGACCAGCACGGCGGTGCCGGCGGCCAGGGTCAGGCCGCGGAAGGCCCGCTCCGCGCCGAAGGCCCGGGCCCGGGGGAGGCCGCCGCCGCCGCCCAGCCCGTTCCCGACCGGGGTACGAGGGTTGCCTGAAGTCTCGGCCACACGCGCCGAGGCACCGGCGGGCCACTCGTGACCGGAGATCACGTGGGTCCCGCCGGTGCCGGCGTGCGCCGAGCCGTGAGGGGTTTCACCCATCTGCTCGCTCGCTTCGAATTGAGGGGGTGATGTTGCTCGGAACGGTCAGGAGAGCTTCTTGACCGCGGCCTCGACCTTGGTGCGGACCGAGTCCGGCAGCGGGGCGTAGCCCAGCTCGACCAGGTCGGCCTGGCCCTCAGCGCTGGCGGCGTGCGTCAGCAGGCCCTTGACCAGCGGCAGCTTGTCGGCCGCGAGGCCCTTGCTGCAGACGATCTCGTAGGTCGCCAGGACGATCGGGTATGCCCCTGCCTCCTTGGTGTTGTAGTCGATCGACATCTTCAGGTCGTCGCCCTGGCCCTCGATCTTGGCCCCGGCGATGGTCTTGCCGGCCGACTCGGCGGTGAGCTCGGCCCACTCGCCGGCGCCGTTCTGAACCTTGGACTTCTTCAGGCCGCCGTTCTCGGCGTACGACCACTCGACATAGCCGATGGTGCCGTCGGTGCCCTTGACCTTGCTGGCCACACCGTCGGACTTGGCCGCGCCCACGCCGCCCGGGGCCTTCCACGCCTTGGCGTTGCCGAAGGTCCAGTCCGCCTCGGCGGTCTTGGAGAGGTACTTGGTGAAGTTGTCCGTGGTGCCCGACTCGTCCGAGCGGTGCACCGCCTGGATGGCGGTGGCCGGCAGCTTGGCGGCTGGGTTGTCGGCCTTGATGGCCGGGTCGTCCCACTTGGTCACCTTGCCGGCGAAGATCTTCGCCAGGGTGGCCGGCTTGAGCTGCAGGTTGTCCACGCCGCTGACGTTGTAGGCGACGGCGACCGGGCCGATCACCATCGGCAGGTTGAGGGCCTGGCCGCCCGCGCACTTGGCGTCGGCCTGCGGCTGCTCCTCCGGCTTGAGGGCCGAGTCGGAGCCGGCGAAGTCGGCCGTGCCGGCGATGAAGGCCTGGATGCCCGCGCCGGAGCCGGTGGGCTCGTAGTTGATCGTGGTGCCCGCGCACTTCTGCTGGTACGTCTTGATCCACTCGGCCATCGCGTTCTTCTGCGCGGAGGAGCCCTGCGCGTTCAGCGTGCCCTTGCCGCAGTCGACCGCGGCGGCGGAGCCGGAGGCGGAGGTGCCGGTCGGCTCGTTGTTGTCCGAGCCGCAAGCGCTGAGACCGAGAACGGCGGTAAGAGCGAGGCAGGCAATGGCGCCGTGCCGCTGGAGCTTCACCTGAGGGGTTTCCCTTCACGTCTTTGGTCAGATCGCCCGGACGGAGCCGGGTGCCGGCGCTGACCGGCTGACTTGAAAGTTAGAAGTGCCAGGTGGACGGTTCGTCGGTCGGAAGTGAACGGAGGATGAACAGGTACGGCCGACGGGGTGGCCGTGAGCTGAGTGGGGGGTGTCCGTTTCGTGAACTCGCGGCCCACTATCGCCAATAAGGCGATTTATCCAGGCAGTCGTTACCTCCGCGAATCCATCCCGTGACACCGCCGTGACCGATCTTCGGGACGCGACGATCGGCCCGACGATCCGGGTGGGAGTCAGCCGAGCTGGTAGTTGACGTGGCCGGACCACCGGGCGAAGCCGAGCCGCTCGTAGAGCGCCATCGCCCCCGCGTTCGACTCGTCCACGTAGAGCATCACCCGGTCCAGGCCCCGCCGGTCCCGCAGGTACGCCAGCCCGGCGGTGGTCAGCGCCTTGCCGAGGCCGCCGCCGTGCACGGCCGGGTCGACCCCGAGCACGTAGACCTCGCCGATCCGGGCCGACCCGGGCCGCTCGTGCACCTTGGTCCAGTGGAAGCCGAGCAGCCGGCCGGTGGCGGACTGCACGGCGACCAGGAAGCCGGCCGGGTCGAACCACGGCTCGGCGAGGCGTACCCGCAGGTCGGCCGGGGCCCATCGACCCTGCTCCGGGTGCGCGGCGAAGGCCCGGTTGTTGACGGCCAGCCAGGCCTCGTCGTCCGCACCCGGACGGAAGGCGCGCAGCTCCACCCCGTCCGGGAGGCGCACCTCGGGCAGCGCGGCGGTGAGCGGTCGGCGCAGCTGCCAGAGCACCCGGGCGCGGGTGAAGCCCAGGTCGACCGCGAGCGCGGCGGCGGACGGGTGGTCGCCGTGCGCCCAGGCGCGCAGCGGCCCGGCCGCCGCGGCCAGCACGCCCCGGGCCAGCGCTCGGCCGGTGCCGCGCCGCCGGTACGTCGGATGCACCACCAGCTCCACCCCGATGCCGCCGGTGGCGTCGGTGATGTCCAGATGGGCGTAGCCGGTGAGCGTCCCGTCGGCGGCCCGGGCGGTCAGGTGCACCGCGGGCGCCTCCGGGTCCCGCAGCCGCAGCAGCACGTGCTCGTCGAGCGGGTCCGCGCCGTCGGCGTCCCCGGACGTACGGGCCAGCGCCATCACCTCGGCCACCTCCACGGGCGCGAGCCGGTCGGCGCGGGCGACACGGTCGGCGGTCGGCTCGGTGCTGCTCATCTCGCCACCGTAGCGGCCCGCGCGCGGGCGCTCACGCCGGACGCGGGGACGGGCGCCGGGACACCCGTCACGTGGTCCCGATGGGCAACGCCTCCAGCTGGAACCGGTCCATCAGCTCCGGAAGGAGGCTGTGCAGCGCCTGTACGGTGCCGGTGCGGTTCCCGCCGGCGTCGTGCATCAGCACGATCGCGCCGGGCCCGGTCTCGGTCATCACCGCGGCGGTGATCTTCCCGGCGCCGGGGGTCGTCCAGTCCGACGGGTCGACCGTCCAGTGCAGCGGGGCCATCCCCAGCTCCTCACAGACCGACACCACGGGGCGCGTCCAGGCGCCGCCGGGCTGCCGGAAGTACGCGATCCGGGCGTCCGGCACCGCCGCCCGGATCGCCTCGTTGGTGCGGAGCAGGTCGGCCCGGATCACGTCCGGGGACCGCTTGCCGAGGGTGAGGTCGTGGTTCCAGGAGTGGTTGCAGAGGGTGTGGCCCGCGGCCACGATCTCCTGGATCAGGTCCGGGTTGCGCTCCGCGTTCTCGCCCACCACGCAGAAGGTGGCCTTGACGCCGTACTCCCGCAGGAGCGCGAGCACCTGGGGGGTGTACTGCGGGTCCGGTCCGTCGTCGAAGGTGAGCGCGACCCGTGGTGAGCCGGTGGAGACCAGGCTGCCGAAGGGGCCGTCGCCCGTGTCGGACGGGTGCTGCCCGCCGTCCGGGGTGGGGCTCGGCCCGACCGAGGCCGAGGAGTCGGGCGTGGCCGGCGGCTGGTCGGCGTAGTGCGGGCTGTTGACGCTCGCCGCGACTCCGGTGCGGGGCCGCGGCTGGTCGGGGACGAGGCTGCGGCCGAGCGCGTACGCCGAGCCGAGCAGCGCGGCCGCTATCAGGGTCACGATGCCGGTGGCGCGGAGCGTGGACCGCGGCATCAGAAGCCCCGACCGTTCGGATCGCGGCCCGGACCTGTCGTCGCCCCCGTGGTCACCGCACGCACCGTCGCCCCCTTTTGTCGTAAACCCGGCAGTCAGAATAGAACTCACCAGGTACGCAAAAAGGGCGGACGGGAAATAGGCCCCTAAAGGAGCGTGACGGTGGGGCGGCCGGTCAGACCGGCAGCGGGGCGCGCTCCGACTCGGGCAGCGAACGGGACGGCGGGACGACGAACTTGTAGCCGACCTGGCGCACCGTGCCGATCATCGACTCGTACTCCGAGCCGAGCTTGGCCCGCAGCCGCCGGACGTGCACGTCGACCGTGCGGGTGCCGCCGAAGTAGTCGTAGCCCCAGACCTCGCGGAGCAGCTGGTCCCGGGTGAACACCCGGCCCGGGTGCTGGGCCAGGAACTTCAGCAGCTCGAACTCCTTGTACGTGAGGTCGAGCGGGCGGCCCTTGAGCTTTGCCGCGTAGGTGTCCGGGTCGATGGTCAGCTCGCCGGCCCGGATCGAGCCGCCGGCCCCGGCCGTCGCGTTGCTGAGCCGGCCCACCGCGAGCCGCAGTCGGGCCTCCACCTCGGCCGGGCCCGCCCCGGCCAGGATGACGTCGTCCACGCCCCAGTCGGCGTTGAGCGCGATCAGGCCGGCCTCGGTGACCACCGCGACGAGCGGCACGCCGAGCCCGGTGGCGTGCAGCATCCGGCAGGTGGCCCGGGCCTCGCTCAGCTCGGAGCGGGCGTCCACCAGGACGGCGTCCGGGCTAGGGCCGCTGACCAGGGTGCGGACGTCGCGTGGCGCGGTGCGGACCGAGTGCGGCAGCAGGTCGAGTGCCGGCAGCACTGCCGATGGTTCACCTGCGCGCGCGGTCACCAGCAGCAGGATCTCCACACGATCACCTCCGTCCCGGCGGTCCTTCGACCGCGCGCGACCAGCGGCACGCCCAACCGGGGTGGCGCTGAGAACTTGCGTGGGTCCCGGCGTCGCTGACGGGCGGGTAACGGCTTGAGCGTAACGGATCGTCCGGGCGGCACCTCCGTGCGCTTTCCCCTTTGTCTGATCTGCCCCTTATCGCGCCGCAGGTTTTAACGTTGCCGAAACCGTGACCTCCGCCGGGGCGGCCTGGTCTGGCACGATCGGGGCGTGTTTCCTTCCACCTCGCCCGAGACGGGCCGTGACCCCTGGACCGGCGGTGCCCGTCCGGGGCCGGCCGGCCCCTCCCGTGGCTACCCGCCGGGCCCGCGTACCGGCCCGGCCACCGACGACGGCGGGGATCGGCGCGACCGGGGTGGACCCCGCCGGCTCCGCAAGAGCGGCCCGGCCCGGCGCCCCGACGACGAGCCCGCCGACGACGCCCCCGAGGAGGAGGTGGAGCCGGTCGCGGTACGCCGACCGCTGGCGCTCACCGTCGCCGGGTTCGCCGCGCTGCTCGGCGTGGGCCTGGTGCTCGGCGCGCAGACCGCCGGGCCCGGGCACCGGCTGCCGTTCGCGTTCATCATCTTCGGCGTCCAGCTGCTCTTCGTGCTCGCCTGGACGATGGCCATGCGGCCGCCCGCGCTGCTGCTGGTCGCCCTGGTCAGCGCCGGTGTCGCCGTGGCCGCCGACGCCGCCGCCGTGCAGTCCGAGATCGCCGGCCTGGCCCCCCTCGGGTACGCGGCGCTCGGCGGCTTCGTCGTCGGCGTGCTCGGTCAGCTCGTCCGCCGGGTCGACCGGGTCCGGGTGACCGACTCCCTCGGCAGCACGCTGTTCATCGTCGTCGGCGTGGTCGCGTTCGGGACCCTGATCGTGCTGAGCCGGATCCCGGCCGGCACCCAGGCCATCACCATCTGCCTGACCGCCACCGGGGCCGCGCTCACCGTGGCCCGGCTGACCGACGCGGTGGCGCCGTGGCCGCGGCTCGCTCCCCAGGTGCCCCGGGGCGCCGCCGGCGTGGTCGTCGGCGCGATGATCGGCACCCTGGTCAGCGCGGTGCTCGGCAGCTACCTGGTCGGCTTCACCCCGACCAGCGCCGCCCTGATCGGCCTGGTCACCGCGGCCACCGCCGTGCTGGCCGACCTGGCCGTCGGGTACGCGGAAGCGGGCCGGCTGATGGCCGGCGAGCCACCGACCATGTGGGTGGCCCGGCACATGCAGGGACCGCTCGGCGGCTTCGCGCTGGCCGCGCCGGCCGCGTACGCCATGTGCGTGCTCTTCCTCTGAGCCGGCGGTTGAGGAATCCAGCCATCGGGTAGTACCGGTGCGCCGCAGTGCGGCAACCGGCAGCGAGGACAAGGAGACGGCGTGGCAGAGGCCCAGGCGGCGTACGAGGAACGGCCCCGGCGACGCGGCCGCAAGGTGTTGATCGGGCTCGTCGTCCTGCTGCTGGTCCTGGCCGGGCTGCTGGTCGTCGCCGACCGGGTGGCCGCCGGCGTTGCCGAGCGGGCCATCGCCGACCAGGTGAAGCAGCAGGTCGCCAAGCAGAACGCGCAGTCCGCGGCGCCGAAGGTCCAGGTCGGCGGCTTCCCCTTCCTGACCCAGGTGCTGGCCGGGAAGTACGAGCACATCTCGATCGTGCTGACGGACGTGCAGGGTCCGGTGCAGGGCGACACGGTCAGCGTGCCGCGACTCGACGTCGACGCCCACAACGTGAAGGCGTCGCTGGACACCCTCCGCTCGGGACAGGGCGAGGTGGTCGCCGAGCGCGTCGACGGTCGCGGCACCATCACCTACGACAGCCTGGCCAAGCTGCTCGACCGGCCGGGGCTCACCCTCGGTGAGCAGGGCGGCAAGCTGGCCGTCACCGCCCCGGTGGACATCCTCGGCGTCAAGCTCACCGTCGTCGGCACCGCCGATGTGGCGGTCAACGACGGCAAGGTGGCGCTGCGCTTCAACGACCTCAACGCCGCGGGCCTGCCGAACGTCCCGCTGGCCCGGACGCTGCTGGCCAACTACGCCAAGGGCATCTCGATCGACGTACCCCTGCCGAAGCTGCCGTTCCAGCTCAACGTCCGCAAGGTCGAGCCGCGCCCCGAGGGGCTGACGGTGACCGCCGACGCGCGGAACGTACCGATCAGCTCGGCCGGCTGACCGACCCCCCCGCACTCCCCGCCGACGCCCCGACCTCCGGTCGGGGCGTCGGCGTTCTCGGGGTCGGGAGCGGCGTCCCGGATGCTGGTCGACCCGGTGGCGTCTTGAGTGTCGGCTGGTAGGCTCCCTGCTCATGGGGACGCTCCTCACCAAACGGCGCGCGGTCGACCTTTGCCGCGTGGCCACCTGCCTGTGTCGCCCCGTCATCTGACGGCGGGGCTGTCCTCGGCCGCCTAGCGGCCACCGGCACGCAGGGTCCGCGTACCCTCCGGTGCTCCCTTGATCGCCCGGCAGTGGCGCCGTCGCACGAACCCATGATCCGTTCCTAGCTCTGGGTCCCGCGCGTGGTGCGACAATCACCGACTTCGATCTCCGCGCGCTGGCTCACCATCCATCCTCAACAGGGAGTGATCTGATGAGTCGCGACACCGCACTCGTCTCGGCCGAGTGGGCCGAGAAGAACATCGACGCCCCGGGCGTCGTCTTCGTCGAGGTCGACGAGGACACCTCGGCCTACGACACCGGCCACCTCGCCGGCGCCATCAAGCTCGACTGGCGCACCGACCTCCAGGACCAGATCCGCAGGGACTTCGTCAACAAGACCCAGTTCGAGGCGCTGCTCTCCGAGCGCGGCATCGCCAACGACGACGCGGTCATCCTGTACGGCGGCAACAACAACTGGTTCGCCGCGTACGCGTACTGGTACTTCAAGCTCTACGGCCACCGCGACGTCAAGCTGCTCGACGGCGGCCGCAAGAAGTGGGAGCTGGATGCCCGTCCGCTGGTCACCGACGCGGTGAACCGCCCGGCGACGCAGTACGTCGCGCAGGAGCCGGACACCTCGATCCGCGCCTTCCGCGACGAGGTGGTCGACGCCATCGGCACCAAGAACCTGGTCGACGTGCGCTCCCCCGACGAGTTCGCCGGTCGGCTGCTCGCCCCCGCCCACCTGCCGCAGGAGCAGGCGCAGCGGGCCGGGCACATCCCCACCGCGATCAGCGTGCCGTGGTCCAAGGCGGCCAACGAGGACGGCACCTTCAAGTCCGACGACGAGCTGCGCAAGATCTACGCCGCCGCCGGCCTGGACGACAGCAAGGAGACCATCGCGTACTGCCGGATCGGCGAGCGCTCCTCGCACAGCTGGTTCGTGCTCCAGGAGCTGCTCGGCCACGCCAACGTGAGGAACTACGACGGCTCCTGGACCGAGTACGGCTCGCTGGTCGGTGTGCCGGTCGCGCTCGGCGACGAGCCCGGGGAGGCCTGAGCCATGACTGCTCCCACCGCCGCGGGTTGCGCCGCTCCGGACCAGTCCGCGCCGCTGCCGGCCAGCCTGGACCTGGAGAAGGAAACCGTCATCACCGGCCTGGTGAAGGCCGAGTCCGGCGAGCTCGTGCCGGGCGCGTACGTCCGGCTGCTCGACTCCACCGGTGAGTTCACGGCCGAGGTGGTCACCTCCCCGGCCGGCCGGTTCCGGTTCTTCGCGGCACCGGGCAGCTGGACCCTGCGGGCGCTCTCCCGGCACGGCAACGGCGACACCGCCGT
>NZ_JAPFQV010000010.1:0-134229 GCF_033804685.1 Micromonospora sp. RTP1Z1 | reverse complement strand
GGCGCTCGCCCGGTCGGCGGGGCGGGTGGGGGGTGCGCCCACGGGAACTCCTCGGGGGTGGGGCCAGGGGTGGGGATCATCCTGCACCCCGCCGATCGGGAACGGGACTCCCGCCCGCCGGATCCGGTGGACGAGCGGTGCCCGGGAGGTGGCCAGCGCGCGGGGCGTAACATCGGCGGTCCGCTTTGTCGCTGAGCGGGTGGGTGAGCCGGCCCGTACCGCCTGTGCGGACGCCGCCGTGTTGTGTGCGACCGTTGTCTAATACAGGATCAGCAGGGCACTCGGAAGGAGCCCGACATCACCACCGATCTCCCGCGTCTCGCGGCGGTGACCCGGCCGCACCGGGGAACCGGCCTGGCCGGTTCCTCCGTCGAGCCGTACCCGCACGGCGGCCTCGGGCGGCACGGCAACCTGCCGCCCGGCGAGCGGCTGCGGGTCCTGCTGGTCGAGGACGACGAGGGCGACGCCTTCCTGGTCGGCGAGCTGCTCGCCGAGACCAACTCGATGATCGACCTGTTGGTCGCCAGCAGCCTGAGCGAGGCCCGGCAACGGGTGATGGGCGTCGACTGCGTACTGCTCGATCTCGGCCTGCCGGACGCGCAGGGGCTGGACGGGCTGCGCCAGGTGCTGGAGATGTCCACCGGCGCCGCGGTCTGCGTGCTGACCGGCCGCTCCGACGAGCACCTGGGCATCGTCGCGGTCGCCGAGGGCGCGCAGGACTATCTGGTCAAGGGGCAGGTCGACGGGGTCCTGCTGACCCGGGCGCTGCGCTACGCCGTGGAACGCAAGCGGGCCGACGAGAACGCCCGCCGGCTGCGCGAGGTCGAGCTGCGTCAGGCCGAGTCCGCCCGCCTGGAGCGGGGCCTGCTGCCGCAGCCGCTGATGACCACCGACCAGGTGTCGGTGCACACGTTCTACCGCCCCGGCCGGCACGCGGCGCTGATCGGCGGCGACTTCTACGACGTGGTGCAGACCCGGCCGGACCGGATCGACCTGATCGTCGGTGACGTCTGCGGGCACGGCGTGGACGAGGCGGCCCTCGGCGTCGAGCTGCGGGTGGCCTGGCGGGCCCTGATCCTGGCCGGGGTGCCGGACGACGAGGTGCTGCCCGCCCTGGAGCAGGTGCTGATGAGCGAGCGCCGGCTCCAGGAGATCTTCGCCACGGTGGCGACCGTCCGACTCGATCTGGCCGCCAACAGCGCCACCGTACGACTCGCCGGTCATCCGCCGCCGCTGCTGCTCAGCGGGGGTAAGGTCGCGCCGGTGCCGGCCAAGGGTGGCCGGCTGCTCGGCGTCCGACCGCGCCGGCCCGAAGCCTTCGATCTGGAGTTCGACAGCGATGACTGGTCCCTGCTGATGTACACCGACGGCCTGATCGAGGGTCGGGTGGGCGCCAGTGACGATCGGCTCGACGTGCCGGGGCTGACCGACCTGCTCGCCGACCCGGCCAACCGGGCGGTGCCGCTGTCCGAGCTGCCGGCCTGGCTGGTGGGTCGTGCCGAGCAGATCAACGGCGGCCCGCTCGCCGACGACGTCGCGATGCTGCTGGTCACCCGGGGCGACGGCCGGTGAACGCGTACCGGCAGGGCTGGACCCTGCGACGCCGGGTGGTCGCGCTGCTCACCGTGGTGCTGGTGCTGCTGCTCGGGCTGGCCGCGGCCGAGGCCGCGGTGGCGGCGAAGAACCGGCAGAACATCGACGCCGTCCTGATCAGGACCGGTCCGCTCCGGGTGCAGGGCCAGGAGCTGCTGAGCGCGCTGCTCGACCAGGAGACCGGCATCCGCGGGTACGCGGTGAACGGTAACCGCGAGGACCTGGCCCCGTACCGGGCGGGGCTGCAGCGGGAGCAGGCCACCGTTGCCGAGATGGAGAAGCTGGCCGCCGGCTATGCGGGCGTACTGCGCGAGTTGCGGGTCGTCGAGCAGGGGGCGGCGCAATGGCGCGAGCAGGTCGCCGAGCCGGTGATCGCGACGACCGAACGCAGCGGGCCGGCCGCCGGGCAGGCGCTGATCACCGGCCAGACCCGGCAGCAGTTCGACGGCATCCGCGCCTCGCTGAACCACCTCCAGACCGAGATCCTCATCGTGCGGCAGCAGTCCGCCGACAAGGTCAACCGGACCGGCAACCTGCTCGTCGTTCTGCTGATCGTCGCGGCCCTGGTGGTGGCGGTGGCGGGTGCGGTCATGGTGATCTCCCTGGACCGCATCCTGATCCGGCCGCTGGCCGGGCTGGTGGGCCAGGTGCGGGAGGTCGCCGCGGGCGACTACCAGCACCACATCGAAGGCTCCGGGCCGCCGGAGTTCCGCCTGCTCGCCGACGACATCGACGGCATGCGGCAGAAGATCGCCCGGGAGCTGGCGGAGGTCCGCGAGGCCCGGGAGCGCATCGAGTGGGTCAACAGCCAGCTCCAGAAGCAGACCGAGGAGCTGACCCGGTCCAACCGTGACCTGGAGCAGTTCGCCTACGTCGCCTCGCACGACCTGCAGGAGCCGCTGCGCAAGGTGGCGAGCTTCTGCCAGCTGCTCCAGCGCCGATACGCCGGTCAGCTCGACGAGCGGGCCGACCAGTACATCGCCTTCGCCGTCGACGGCGCGCAGCGGATGCAGCGCCTGATCAACGACCTGCTCGCGTTCTCCCGGATCGGCCGGCTCACCACCGGCTTCACCGAGGTCGACCTGAACAAGGTGATGGGCGACGTGGCCGGCCAGACCGAGGCCGCCCGGCAGTACTCCGACGCCGAGCTGACCTGGGGCGAGTTGCCGGTGATCCGCGGCGAGGAGCCGCTGCTGACCAACCTGCTGGCCAACCTCGTCAGCAACTCGATCAAGTTCCGCCGTCCGGACGTGCCGCCGAAGGTGCACGTCTCGGCCCGGCTGGTCGGCGACGAGTGGGAGATCAGCTGCCAGGACAACGGCATCGGGATCGAGGCGGAGTTCGCGGACAAGATCTTCCTGATCTTCCAGCGGCTGCACGCCAAGGACGCGTACCCGGGCACCGGCATCGGCCTGGCGATCGCGAAGAAGATCGTGGAGTACCACGGTGGCCGGGTCTGGGTGGACACCGGCACCGAGGAGGGCACGGCGATCCGCTTCACCCTCCCCGCCCTCCCCGAGGACGTCGAGGCGGCGAAGGCGGCGGCCGAGGCGGGTGCGGCGGACGGAACCGCAGGTGGCGAGGAGTCGACCGGGGACGGGACGGTGGCCGGCGACGGCGCCGAGGACGCGCCGGTCGGTCGGCAGCCGGGCGGACCGGTGCGCGGAGACGCGGCCGACGGGGCGGCCGGACACGGTACAACGGGTGGCATGAAGGAGACGGTGGGATGACGGTGCCGGCAGACGGCAGGAGCCCGATCGAGGTCCTGCTGGTCGAGGACGACCCGGGCGACGTGCTGATGACCCAGGAGGCGTTCGAGGAGCACAAGCTCCGCAACCGGCTGACGGTCGTCTCGGACGGCGCCGAGGCCCTGGCCTACCTGCGGCGTGAGGGCCAGTACGCGGACGCGGTGACCCCCGACCTGATCCTGCTCGACCTCAACCTGCCCCGCCGCGACGGCCGGGAGGTGCTCGAGGACATCAAGCAGGACGAGAACCTGCGCCGGATCCCGGTGGTGGTGCTCACCACCTCGCAGGCCGAGGAGGACATTCTGCGCAGCTACCAGCTGCACGCCAACGCCTACGTGACCAAGCCGGTGGACTTCGAGCGCTTCATCTCGGTGGTCCGCCAGATCGACGAGTTCTTCGTCAGCGTGGTCAAGCTGCCGCCGCGTGGCTGACCCCCTGCTCGACGATGTCGGCGAGCTGCTGCGGGAGGCCGCGGCGAAGGTCGTGGTGCCGCTGTTCCAGCGGCTCGACGACGCCGACATCGCCGAGAAGTCCCCCGGTGACATGGTCACCGTCGCCGACCGGCGGGCCGAGGAGCTGATCTCCGCCGGGCTGCGGCGGTTGCGTCCCGACTCGGTGGTGGTCGGCGAGGAGGCCGTCGCCGACGACCCGAAGCTGCTGCGGCACCTGCACGGCGGCGGTGACGTCTGGCTGGTCGACCCGGTCGACGGCACCGCCAACTTCGCCGCCGGCCGTCGGCCTTTCGCCCTGATGGTGGCGCTGCTGACCGACGGCGAGCAGGTGGCCTCCTGGGTGTACGACCCACTGGCCGGCACCCTCGCCACCGCCCGGGCGGGGGAGGGCGTGTACCTGGACGGGACGCCGGTGCGGACGACCGGCGCGGTGCCGGCGGTCGGCGCGCTGCGGGGCACCGCGATGACCCGGTTCCTCCCACCCGACGCACGGCGGTCCGCCGAGGCGGGTGGCCGGCGGATCGGCGAGCTGCTTCCCGGTCAGCACTGCGCCGGCCGGGAGTACCTCGACCTGCTCACCGGGGAGCAGCAGTTCGTGCTCTTCTGGCGGACCCTGCCGTGGGACCACGCGCCGGGCACCCTGCTGGTCCGGCAGGCCGGCGGGGTGGCCCGCCGCTTCGACGGTGCCGACTACCGCCCGGCCGACGACGGCCGGGGCCTGCTGGTGGCGGTGAGCGAAGAGGTGTGGACCGAGGTCCGGGCCGCGCTGCTCGACGGCTGAGCGGCGCTCCGCGACGGCGTCGGCACGCTGCGTCGATGGTCGGCGTCGTCAGAGGTCGGGGGCCTGGCCCGGCCCGCCTCGTCCGGTATCGTGACCGGCGGTTTCCGCCAGCAGGCCGCCACCCGGCGCCGGCGGAGCCGCCGCCGCGCAAATGGTCATCGGGGGCCGGCGGTCGACGGAAGGACGCTTTCGTGCCCAGGAACAGGCTCATCCGGCGGCGCGTCCGCCGGCCGTTGCTCACCCTGCTCGCCGCGACGGCCCTGTTGCTCGGCGCCGGCCTCGCCCCGGCCGGGGTCGCCGCGGCCGCGCCGACCCCGAGTGCGCCGAACGAGGGCGGCAGCAAGCAGCTCCGCGCGGCGCTCGACGCGGCGGCGCGGGGCCACATCGAGGCGAAGGCCCGGCTCGACAACTCGACGCGCCGGCAGGTGGCGCTGACCGGGCAGCTCAAGGGGATCGAGCTGCGCCTGGTGGAGCTGAAGTCGCAGGTCGGCGAGGTCGCCGCGCAGTCGTACCGGGTGGGTCGGCTGACCCCGGTGTCGATGCTGCTGGCCAGCGCCGACCCGAACGCGTTCCTCAAGCGGGCCGCCGAGCTGGACGTGATGGCCCAGCGGGACAGCAAGCGGCTGCGCGCGTTCATCGACGCCAAGACGGAGGCCGCCCAGGCCAAGGCGGCGATCGACATCGAGGTGCGCGAGCAGCAGAAGCAGCTCGCGGTGCTGGCCAAGAAGAAGCGGGACGCCGAGATCGCGCTGGCCAAGGTCAGCTCGGGCAGCAGCTCCGGGTTCAGCGGCGGCTCGACCTCCGCCAAGCCGGCGCCGCGCAACTCGGACGGCTCCTGGCCGTCGGAGTCCTGCTCCGTCAACGACCCGACCACCTCCGGCTGCATCACCCCGCGCACCCTGCACGCGCTCCAGCAGGCCCAGGCGGCCGGCTACAAGCGCTACGTCTCGTGCTACCGCAGTGGCGGCGACGGCGAGCACCCGAAGGGCCGGGCCTGCGACTTCGCCGCGGCCACCGGCGGCTTCGAGGACGTCTCGGCGACCGGTGGGGACAAGGCGTACGGGGACAGCCTGGCCAACTACTTCAAGAACAACGCGAGCCGGCTCGGCGTGATGTACGTGATCTGGTACCGGCAGATCTGGATGCCGAACACCGGCTGGCGGTCGTACAGCGGCGGCGGCAGTCCCGCCGCCGACCACACAAACCATGTTCATCTTTCGATGTACTGATCCGGACCGCCGGAGAGGCTGCGTACCATCGCGACGGTGAGCAGCTCATCGTCCGATGTCGTGGTGGAGTCCGCGCCGACCGCGCCGACGCCGCCCCGAGCCCTGCCGAACGGGCTCGCCGCGCTCCTGGTGTTCCTCTCCAGCGGGGCCGTGCTGGTCCTGGAGACCGTCTCGCTCCGCCTGGTCGGCCCGTACGTCGGGGTGACGCTGCAGGTGACCAGCTCGGTCATCGGCATGGCGTTGGGCGCGATCGCCTACGGGGCGTGGATGGGCGGGTTCCTGGCCGACCGGCGGGACCCGCGCACCCTGCTGGCCCCGGCCCTGGTGCTGGCCGGCATCGCCACCGCGGTCACCCTCCCCGTCGTCCGATACGCCGGTGAGGCGCTGCGCGGTGGCGCGGCGGGCGCGGTGCTGCTGCTCACCGCGCTGGCGGTGCTGGTGCCGGCGGCGCTGCTCGCCGGGGTCACCCCGCTGGTGGTCAAGCTTCAGCTCGCCGACCTGCGCCGTACCGGGCAGGTGATCGGGCGGCTCTCCGGCATCGGCACCCTGGGCGGGATCACCGCCACAATGATCACCGGCTTCGTGCTGGTGGCGGCGCTGCCCAGCACGGTGATCGTGCTCGGGCTGGCGGTGCTGCTCGGGGTCACCGGGTTGGCGCTCGGGGCGTACCTGCGGCGGCGGGCGGGGACCGGGCTGCCCGGTCCGGCCCGGGCGAAGGCCGCCCTGGCGGTGCTCGGCCTGGCCGGCGCCGGCCTCGCCACGGTCGCCCCGAACCCATGTGACGTGGAGACCGCGTACCACTGCGCGAAGATCGAGGTGGATCCGCAGTGGACGCAGGGGCGGTACCTGTACCTCAACTCGGCCCAGCACTCGTACGTCGACCTGGCGGACCCGACGCACCTGAAGTACGCGTACACGCAGTGGATGGGCCTGGTGGCCGACGCGGCGGCGCCGAAGGGGCAGCGGCTGGACGCCCTGCACCTGGGCGGCGGTGGCTTCACCATGCCGCGCTACCTGGCCGCCACCCGGCCGGGCACCGACAACCTGGTGTTCGAGATCGACGGCGGCCTGGTCGAGCTGGACCGGCGGGAGCTGGGCGTGCGCACCGGCCCGGAGCTGCGCGCGCTGGTCGGGGACGCCCGGGTGCTGCTCGACGCCGAACCGGCCGACAGCCGGGACCTGATCGTCGGTGACGCCTTCGGCCACCTGGTGGTGCCCTGGCACCTGGCGACCCGGGAGATGGCCGCCGAGATCCGCCGGGTGCTCCGGCCGGGCGGGATCTACGTGCAGAACGTCATCGACTACCCGCCGGACCGGTTCATCCGCGCCGAGCTGGCCACCGTGGCCGCCGAGTTCCGGTACGTCGCGCTGGTCGCCCCGCCCGGCGCGATCGCCAGGCGGTACGGCTCGAACTTCCTGATCGTCGGCTCGGACGCGCCGCTGCCGCTGCCCCGGATCCAGGTCGGGCTGCGCACCCTGCCCGAGGAGGCGAGCCTGGTGCAGGACGACGAGGTGTCCGCGTTCGTCGGGGACGCGCTGATGCTGACCGACGACTACGCCCCGGTGGACCAACTGCTCGCGACCGCCTGATCGGGTGACTTTCCTGACCGATTCCGACTGTTCAGGTGTAGGTGGGATCACCTCGGGCAACAGGATCCACCATGGGTGGAGTGGTCAAAGGCGGCGCGCAGCTGCTGGGTGAGCGGTACCGGCTGATCGAACAGCTCGGTGTGGGCGGCATGTCGGTGGTGTGGCGCGGCTACGACGAGGTGCTCGGCCGCCAGGTCGCGGTCAAGGTGCTCGCGTCCCGGTTGGCCAGCGACAAGGCCTTCCGGCACCGGATCCGGATCGAGGCGCAGGCCGCCGCCCGGCTCTGCCACCCCAACATCACCAATGTGTACGACTACGGCGAGTCCGAGCAGGTCGGGCTGACCGTGCCGTACGTCGTGATGGAGCTGGTCGACGGCGGCTCGCTGAGCAGCCGGCTCGGTCGCGGCGGGCAGTTGCCCTGGCGCGAGGCCGTGACGATCGGCGCGGAGGTCGCCTCGGCGCTGGCCACCGCGCACGCCCGGGGCGTGGTGCACCGGGACGTCACCCCCGGCAACGTCATGCTCACCTCGACCGGGGTGAAGGTCGTCGACTTCGGCATCTCGGCGCTGGTCGGGGAGAGCGAGAAGGGCCCGGACGGCGCCCTGCTCGGCACCCCCGCCTATCTCGCCCCGGAGCGGCTCGACAACGGCCAGGTCTCCCCGGCCACCGACGTGTACGCGGTGGGCCTGCTGCTGTACCGGATGCTGACCGGCCGGCTGCCCTGGCAGGCCAGCACCACCACCCAGATGCTCCGGGCGCACATGTACAACGACCCGGACCCGATGCCGTCGGTGGTCGGGCTGCCGACCGAGGTCGAGGAGCTGGTCCGGCGCTGCCTGGCGAAGCGCCCCGCGGACCGTCCGGCGACCGCCGAGGTGGCCCGGACGCTCGGGGACGCGGCCGGTATCGCGGCGATCGTGCCGGTCTCCCCGGCGCTGGGTCAGTTCGACCCGACGCTGCTGGAGAACGCCGGGACCACCATCCTGCCCTGGTCGTCGGCGACCGACGCGCTGCCCTTCTCGAGCCTGCGTACCCGGACCCGTCGGGCGGCGACCCGGCGGCGCAGGGTGGAGGCCGGGGTGGCCGCGGTGGGCCTGGTCGCGGTGACCGCCGCGATGTGGGGGATGACCTCGCGGAGCCCGGCCAGCGGGGGGGTGGAACCCACCGCGGCCCGGATGGGGCTGCCCCAACCGGCGCCCTGCAACGTCGCTTACTCGCTGCGCAAGGACTCCGGCCGGGACTTCGCCGCCGAGCTGACGCTGACCAACACCGGCGGCCGGGAGCTGCGGGACTGGACGATGAGCTTCACCTTCCCGGGCCGGCAGACGGTGACGAAGGCGGCGCCGAGCGCGATCCGGCAGCAGGGGCGGACCGTGCTGGTCACGCCGGCCTCGGCGGACAAGTCGCTGGCCCCCGGGGCGTCTGAGAAGGTTGCCCTGACCGGCCGGTACACCGGGACCAACCCGTTGCCGGTGGAGTTCAAGCTCGGCGACGCCGCCTGCGGCGTGCAGGTCTCCGGGGTGGCCGGGACGAGGCCGACGACGAAGCCGCCGGCCGCCAAGGCCTCGACCACGAAGGCCCGCGGCGGCTCGTCCGGGGGGAGCTCCGGTGGCGGGTCGAAGGCGAGGCAGGACAAGCCCAGCAAGGGCAAGGGGTCCGGTGATGACGAGGGAAAAGGCGGAAGGTAGAGACGAAGAAGGGGGACGGTAAGGGCAAGGGGAAGTGACCCTCGTACGGGGCCGAGGTCAGCTCATTGCGGAGAACCGCTGCACCTGCTCGATGCTGCCCTCCACGATCAACGTGCTGTCCGGTTTGATCACGACGTCCGGACGCGCGTACTCGTAGCGGTTGTCAGAGGTGCGCACGCCGACCACGAGCACGCCGAATCTCTCGCGTATGTCGATGTCCGCCAGCCGCCGGCCGATCAGCCCGCTCGGCGCCGGAGTCTTCGCCAGCGCGAAGTTCTCGCCGAACTCGACGAAGTCGAGCAGCTTGCTGACGATCAGATGGGCGACCCGCTCGCCCATCTCCGCCTCGGGAAAGATCACGTGCTGGGCACCGGTCGCGTAGAGGATCTTGGCGTGTTTCCTTGACGTGGCCCGGGCCCAGATGTCCCTGACACCCACCTCGTTGAGGGCCAGCACCGTCAGCACGCTCGCCTCCAAGGTGCCGCCGATCGCCACCACCACCCGGTGAAAGTCCGGTAGACCGAGCTGTCGCAACGCGGTCTCGCTGGTGCCATCAGCCTGCACCACCTGAGTGAGCCGCTCGGACCATCGCTGCACCCGTTCGGGGTCGGCGTCGATGGCCAGCACCTGCTGATTGAGGTGTGCCAGCGCTTCCGCGATCTGGCTCCCGAAGCGTCCCAGGCCGATTACGGCGACATCGCCTGCGCTTCTACGAGATTTGATTCCCCTAGCCGACAATGGGTCTCTCCTCGGGATACCGGTACAGCCGATGGCGGGTCCGCAGGGCGAGCGCCGACGCCGCGGCGATCGTGCCGACGCGACCGACGAAGAGCAGGATGATCAGCAGGTACTGCACGGGCTGCGGCAGCGTCGGTGTGATGTCCGTGGCGATCCCCGCGGTGGAGAACGCCGACGTCACTTCGAACAATGCCCGGTAGAAGCGCACGTTGCTGGTCAATCCCATCATCAGCAGTGCAGCCGAGCTCACCAGCGCCACGCCGAGCAGCGCGATGGTGAGCGCCTGCCGCTGGGTCACCGAGGCGATCCGTCGATGGCCCATGACGACATCGGGCTCGCCGCGCACCTCGGCCCAGATGACGTACGCCAGCAGGAAGAAGGTGGTCACCTTGATCCCGCCCGCTGTGCTGGCGCTGCCACCGCCGATGAACATCAGCGCGGTGACGATGGCACTGGTCTCCTCACGCACGTCGCCGTACTCAAAGGTGTTGAACCCACCGGACCGGGGGATGGTGCCCTGCACGAACGAGGCGAGGAGCTTGGTCGGGACGTCCTGGCGGCCGAGGGTGCGGGAGTTGCTCCACTCCAGCAGGAGGATCGAGAGGAAGCCCACCACGAGCAGTATCAACGAGCCCCAGACGGTCAGCCGGGTGTGCACAGACCATCGTTCGTGACGTCGCCAGGTGTGGCGCAGCTCGAAGAGCACCGGGAAACCCAGCGAGCCGATGATGACCCCGATGGTCGGCGGTAGACACATCCAGGGGTCCCCGATGAACCTGTCCCAACTCTCGAACAGGGTGAAGCCGCTGTTGTTGAAGGCCTGGACACCGTGGAAGACGCCGAACCAGGCCGCGCGGCCGAGCGGGTAGTGGTAGTGCAGCCAGAGCCGCCCCGCCATCATCACGGCGATCGCGCTCTCCCAGATCAGCATCGTCGTCGCGATCCGGAGCAGCGTGCGTCGCGTTTCACCGATGCCGATGCCGGCGCCCTCCGCTTGGAGCACCAGTCGGTTGCGCAGCCCGAGCTCCCGCGACACCGTCAGAAGGAGCAGGAGGGCCATCGCCATGATTCCGAACCCGCCGAGCTGGGTCAGCACCGTGATGGCGACGTGGCCGAAGCCGGACCAGTAAGTCGATGTCTCGACGAGGTCGAGGCCGGCGGTGCACACGGATGAGGTGGCCGTGTCCAGCGCGATCAGGAACGGCGCACCGTGACCGGCGCGGCGGGAGACCGGCAGCATCATCACCGCGGTTCCGACCCCGATGGCCGCGAGCAGGGTGAGTGGCACGATCCGGACCGGGTTCTGGAGGGCCTGTCTCACCGACCCCCAACCCCACACCCGCCCTTGTTACCACCTGCCGGCGGGTGTCATCTCGAACTCGGATGAGATTCATCCGGCGGACAGTTACCGCCTGACCGGTCGTCGCCTGCCCTCGGTTGGCTCGTGTCGAGTCCTCGACGACAGGAGACGGCGTTGCGACGTACATTTTCCGCCCTCGGCGTGGCCGGCGTTCTGCTCGCGGCGGCCGTGGTGGTGCCGGCCGTGGCCGCGTCGGCCGACCCGGAGCCCGGCCCGGAGCGGCCCCACGCGGCCGACCGGCCCATCGTGATCGGCCACCGCGGCGCGAGCGGCTACCGCCCGGAACACACCCTGGAGTCCTACCGGTTGGCGATCCGGCTGGGCGCCGACTACATCGAGCCGGACCTGGTCTCCACCTCGGACGGGGTGCTGGTGGCCCGGCACGAGAACGAGATCTCGGGTACGACCGACGTCGCGGCCCGGCCCGAGTTCGCCGCCCGCAAGGCGACGAAGACGATCGACGGGGTGAAGGTCACCGGCTGGTTCACCGAGGACTTCACGCTGGCCGAGCTGAGGACGCTACGGGCCAAGGAGCGGCTGCCGCAGGTGCGGGTGGCCAACACCGCCTTCGACGGAAAGTTCGAGGTGCCGACCTTCCAGGAGGTCATCGACCTTGCCCGCGCCGAGGGGAAGGCCCGGGGTCGCACCATCGGCATCTACCCGGAGACCAAGCACCCGAGCTACTTCGCCTCGATCGGCCTGGCGCTGGAGGAGCCGCTGGTCGCGGCGCTGCGGCAGAACAAGCTCACCCACCGGAACGACCCGGTGATCATCCAGTCCTTCGAGACGGCCAACCTGCGCAAGCTGGACAAGATGATCGACGTCAAGCTCGCCCAGCTCCTCGACGCCACCGGCCGCCCGTACGACTTCACCGTCGCCGGTGACACCCGCAGCTACGCCGACCTGGCGTCGGCCGCCGGGCTGAAGTGGATCGCGGAGTACGCCGACGGCGTCGGGGCGAACAAGAACCTGATCGTGCCGAGGGACGCCGCCGGCAAGCTGCTCGCCCCGACCAACCTGATCCGGGACGCGCACCGGGAGAAGCTGGTCGTGCACGCCTGGACGTTCCGCGCCGAGAACCAGTTCCTGCCGGTCGACTTCCGGATCGGCGCCGACCCGAACGCCCGCGGCGACATCACCCCCGAGTACGAGCTGTTCTTCCGGCTCGGCCTGGACGGCGTCTTCGCCGACCAGCCCGACACCGCGGTCGCCGCCCGCGCCGGACTCGCCGCCCGGTAGCCCTCCGCGCCGGCCTGGCCGCCCTCGGGCGGTCGGGCCGGCGGGTGACGGGGCGTGGGCGGGATGTTCAGCCGCCCGGCGGTGGTCCCGACCGCCCGGCCGGTGCCCTGATGTCCCTCGGCGCTCACCACACTGGTCATTGAAGGGCGGTAGTTGGCCCCACCGTCGACCCTATTTCCTCCGCGTCGGATCACGCTCGGTGAGATCCGTTCGCTTCGCTCTGCCCGGCGCGTTGGTTTGCGATCGCCCGCATCGCGGCAGTGAGCGGATGTTCTTGAGCAAATCGAATTCCGTAATTTGACGGCAGACTATCGACCCAAGGCTGAGGGTCTTCGTTCATCACCTTGCGTGTGGGGACGTCCTCATGATCCGAGTCGGGTGGCGCAGGTGGTGAGGTGGCGGCGTTCTGGGAGGCTGGTGGCGCGTCGGGCGGCCTCGCGATAGTCGGCTGCGGCGGCGGTGTGCTCGCCTGCCAGTTCGAGCAGATGGGCGCGGGTCGCGAGGAGGCGGTGGTGGCGCGCTATCCGGTTGTCTGATTCCAGCGCTGTCAGCAGAACCAGCCCTGCTGACGGGCCGTGCACCATGGCGACGGCGACGGCACGGTTGAGCGTGACCATCGGACCCGGCGCGAGCTGCTCCAGCAGTTCGTACAGGGCGAGGATCTGCGGCCAGTCGGTCGCGTCCATGTGCTCGGCCTCGTCGTGGACCGCGGCGATTGCCGCCTGCACCTGGTACGGGCCGACCGGGCCTCGGGCCAGCGCCTCGGTGACGAGTGCGACCCCGTTGCCGATGAGCGTCCGGTCCCAGGTGCTGCGGTCCTGCTCGGCCAGCGGCACCAACGCACCGTCCGGTGTCGTACGGGCGGACCGGCGCGCCTCAGTGAGCAGCATCAGGGCCAGCAGCCCGGCCACCTCACCGTCGTCGGGGAGCAGCCGCCGCAGCCAGGTGGTGAGCCGAACCGCCTCGTCGGACAGCTGGGGCGCGGTGAGGTCCGGGCCGGTGGTGGCGGTGTAGCCCTCGTTGAAGAGCAGGTACAGAACGTGCAGCACGGCGCGCAGCCGCTCGGCGCGTTCCGGCCCTTCGGGCATCGCGAAGGTCGTACCGCTGGTTCTGATGCTTTGTTTTGCTCTGCTGATGCGTTGCGCCATGGTCGCCTCCGGGACCAGGAACGCGGCAGCGATCTGCGCGGTGGTGAGGCCGCCGACCGCGCGCAGGGTCAGCGCGATCTGGCTGGGCGGCGACAGCGCCGGGTGGCAGCACAGGAACAGCAGGGTCAGGGAGTCGTCGCGGTCGGTGCCCGGATCGGCGTCCGCGGGCCGGCCCAGCAGTTCCGACTGGGGGGTGGCGGCGACAATGGCGTTCTCTCGCCGCCGCCGGGCCTGGTGGCTGCGGACCTCGTCGAGCAGCCGATGGGAAGCAACGGTGACCAGCCAGCCGCGGGGGTTGTCCGGAATGCCTTCGGCGGGCCACCGCGTTGCGGCCCGAAGAAGCGCCTCCTGCGTCGCGTCCTCGCAGGAGTCGAATTGCCCGTACCGGCGAACCAACGCGCCGAGGACCTGCGGCGCCAGCTCGCGCAGCAGGTCCTCGACGTCCCGGTCAGGAATCACAGGTCGGCGGCCGCCTCGTGCAGGACCGGCCACACCTCGACCGGCTCGACGTCCGCCCACGGCATGTCCGCGGCGATCTCGTACGCCCGCTGTTCGTTCTCGCAGTCCAGCAGGTAGAAGCTGGCGAGGTACTCCTTCGTCTCCAGGTACGGTCCGTCGGTGACCGCCGGGGCGCCGTCCGTGCGCCGAACCAGCCGCGCCGCTGCGGCGTCGGCCAGGCCGTATGCGCCCAGCAGTTCGCCAGTCCCCTGGTACTTCTTGTTGAACGCGTCCTGCTTCGCGATCTCCGCGGGCCAGGTCTCAGCCGGGATCGAGCTCCACTTCTCCTGGTTGCCGTAGATCAGCAGCATGTACTTCATCAGGGTCATCCTTCCGGTCCGCGCACCGCCAGCGTGCTGTCACTTCGCAAACGGAGCCGGCACGCCACCCTCGACATCCTTACCAAAAATTCTTCTGTGCCGGCGATGTCGAGCCCAGCGTCACCGCTCCGTCCATCTGGCGAAGGCAAACCACGACCGAGGGAGAACCATCATGAGTACCACGACGGTCCCGTCCACCGACGACCTCGCCACCCGGCCGGTGTGGCTGGTCAGCGCGCTGGCCGGACTGGCCGCAGCCATCGTGACCGAGCTCTACGGCCTGACCGCCCGCGCGGTGGGGGTACCGATGGAGGCAGGCAACATCGGTGCCTCCGTCTACGGGCCGATCACCATCGGCATGTTCGCCATGGGCACGGCAATCGCGGTGTTCTGGGGGACCATCCTCGCGGTACTTCTCGCCCGGCACGGCCGCCGCCCGGCGCGCACCTACCTGTGGACCACCATCGCACTGACCGCAGTGTCCATGGCGGGGCCGTACCTCGCCGGTGCCACCGCGACGTCGACCAAGCTGATGCTCGGCTTGGCGCACATAATCGCCGCGGCGATCGTCATCCCCGTCGTCACCCGCAGGCTCAGTCACTCCCCGGCCGTCTCAATGGGCGCTGAAAAGCTGGCCCACCCAGCCGACAGGCAACGGGACTGAGACGAGATTCCGCGACCGCCGCTGGCAAACACGGAACCGTATCGAACGTCCGCACATCGGCAGATCCGGTCGTTCAGCGACTGGTGAGCCGGCGCCTTGATCGCGGCAGAAGTGCGCATCTGACCTTGCGCTCGGATTGCCGGAAGCGGGCACCGCAAGAATCGACGTGCTTCCCTGCGCTGGTCCCGGGGCCTGCTCTGCCGATCCGAGAGCTCATATAGTCAGGCGGTGAACATGGAGCAGGTCCGGCAGGCATATGCGTCCGTCGCAGAGCTCTACATCGGGCTGTTCGGTACAAGCCAGCAGGTACACGCCGACGACCTCGCCTTCATCGGGCGACATCTGGCGGGCCGACCTGGCACGGTGCTTGATCTGGGCTGCGGGCCTGGCCATATCACCGGTTACCTTCGCTCGCTGGGCGTCGACGCAACGGGAATCGACATGGTTCCCGAGTTCATCGCCCATGCGCAGGCGGCCCACCCGAGCGGTAGGTACCAGCTCGGGTCGATAGAAGATCTCGCCGTTGCCAGCCACTCCATCGCCGGCATCCTGGCCTGGTACTCGTTGATCCATCTACCGCCGCAAAATCTCGACGTCGTGCTCGCGGAGTTCCGGCGAGCAATGGCCCCAGGCGGAACGTTAATGCTCGGTCTCTTCGACGGTGACGAGGTCGCCGCCTTCGACCACAAAGTCGTGACCGCCTATCGCTGGCCCGTCGACGAGTTCTCCGAGCGACTGACGCGAGCCGGCTTCACGGAAGTCGAGCGCCTGCAGCGGCCCAGCGAAGGCACTCATCGGCCGCACGCCGCCATCGCGGCAATCGCAACCGAAGGGTGAGCTGAGTCGGCGAGCCTCCGTGATCGTTTATCGACGCGACCGGACGTTGACCTGCTCAACGCGCTATGACGCTGCGTGGGGCGCGGTCGGCGGCAATTGAGGAAGTCGTCCGACCAGAGCATGATCGGGCACCCCCATGAAGTGCCGGTCGCCCCCGATGGCGTCCAGTACTCATCGTGGTGACGGCCCGCACACGGGCCTGTACGTCAGCCTGGCGACCTGCCATCATCGCGCGGTGAACCTGGGCGAGTCGAAACCGAAGTCGCTCCGCGCCCATACGCGGCGGAAGATGCCGGCATGGATGGCGATCGTCCTTATTGTACTTTTGTTCCCTGTCATGGTGTTCGCCCGCTACGGCCTTGGCTGGGCCGCCGCCGAACTAGCCGCACTCATTGCCTGCTTGCTTCTGATTCTGCTCATCAAGCCTGTGACCTGGCGACGAGGGTCGAGATGGACGTTTCCCTTCTGGGTATTCACCATGACGACTGTCTTCTTCGCCGGGGCGGCCCTGATCTTCGGATTGTGGCTGGGGCCATGGTTGTGCTCAGCGGTATCTTTCGGCGCCGGGATGCTGGTTATCGCTGGGGTCTGGCCTGCCCAGACGCGTTTCTACCGAGTCCAGCAGCAGTTGCTTGATGCGGAGCAGGAACACCGGAAGAGTGCATCATCCGACGGCACAACTTCCCGGTGAGGGCGGCCTACGTCGAGAATCCCAAATTTTCGCGAGATCAATCAGCACGGATGAGCCGTCCGCACATCGGCGGATCCGGGAGCTGGGCGGCCCAACTCGCCGTGACGTTCCATAGCGCGCGGATCGCGGCAGATCCGTGCACCGGATTTTGATCGAGGGTGAGTAACCAGCGGCCCTTCCCGTTATGACCGGTGGCGGTCCAACCACGCTGCGGCGAAGTCGACCAGGTCACGCTGTGGCATGAGATGCGCTACGGTGCTGCCGACCCGAACCGACTCTGGCGGCGCCCGTTGCCTCGTATGCGGCCCCGATGTCGGCGAAGTCCGAGGCGTCAGCCATCGGTGCCGTCCAAATGACCCAGCGGCTGTTGCCGTCCGGCTCACGGACAGCGGCTCCGTAATCGGTCATCGGTGGTTGGGCCTGTCGGTGCTCCGCCAGATGCAGCGACGTGTTGCGCTCGTGCCCGCAACCCAGCAGTAAGACCTTGCCGTGCTCTCGGTAGAGGGCTCCGAGCGGTGACTTCTCGCCCAGCCCTTCCTCGAGTCGATGGTCGCCGGTTATCGCTCTCGCCCGGGTGCCCAGCGCGGTGAACGACACGTGCGGGTGCGCGCTGCGCAGGGCGCCTGGCCAGGTGCGCACGGTCTCCGCCAGGACACCCATGTGCCGGCTGGGAGTACGCGCCGGATCAAAACCGGGGTTCTGCTCTCGAATGACAGGCCACCACGCTGAGGGGACGGGCGGGTTGCGCCAGCGCGCGGGGTCGGAGTTGAAGGGTGTGTGCGTCGGCACGACCAGCGTGCCGGCGGGGCCGACCACATCCAGCAGAGCTTGGACGACAGCTTGTACCTTACCGACGACGAACCCCAACGCTCGTACCGACGAGTGCACCAGCACCGTGTCTCCGGCTGACAGGCCGAGGGCTCGGAAGTCGGTGGCCAAGGTGCTCATGGTGTGGGGCATCGGCTGCGTCACCGCGTCATTGTGCCCACTTGGCGAAGCGACGCCGTACCCGCGCCTGGTCAGCGCATCCGCTCATCGGCATGACCACGCTCCTCGCGGCCATGAGAGTAATGTCGCCGCGTGACGGAGGACATCACGGTGCGGCTGGACCGAGCGACCGCCGAAGACCTGTACGTCACCCTGTACGAGGTCGGCGAACACATCGCGGCTGGCGCACCGATTACGCCACAGACCATTGAGGAAGCCGAGCGGCTGGGGAGCCTCCTGCGGGAGCTCGGCCACTCACTCGGTCGCCGGTGCTCACCGTACTGTAAGCATCTGGCCTGACCAGGATGCCAATGCCTTCTATCGGCGGCAGATGACGATCTTCGCGAGCCACCAGCCGGGGCGGAGCCGACATGATGGATGATCGTATCGGGGCCCGTACTTCCGACAGGTGAGCGAAGCGGGCTGGATCATCGGGTCGCTGCCCGCTGGCGTCCTGGTGATCTTCTCACGCGCCGGTCCCGACGAGGGGATCCATCCTTGGGGGCACGGCCTGGCGGTGGAGCACGCTTGGGTTCAGGAGTGACGCGATGACGTGGCGGACGAGGCTGCTGGCTGTCGATGTCGTTGTTGTCGTCGCGCTGGCCGCAGGAGACAGTTGGTTGGTCGACCACGGGCCTTGGGCCTTGCCGCTGGCGATCATTGCGCTGATACCGGCGGTCACGTGGGGCGTCGCTGCGCCCACACCTGCGTGGGCCTGGTCGGTTTCCGCGTTGTTGCTCGGGGTGCTGCTTGCGTCCGTGTGGGTTTCGAGGGTGTACCTCAGTCATGGCCCGGCAGCCCCACCCATCGACTGGGCCCTGCCCTCCGCCACTGTCTCCATCATCGTGTGCACTCTCGCGATGATGATTTCTCGCTCGTGGCGCTGGAATCCGGTGATGGCGCTCGCGGCTCTGGCCGTGACAGCAGGATGCTGGGGACTGCTCCAGCGGGATTATGAGGGCGAGTGCTGCATGTCCATTCCGGCCAGCGACGCCGCGCCTGCAACCTCGGCGTTGGATATCGCCGACGCCGGCCACACCGAATGCGGGCAGGACGGCGGACTCTGCGACCGGGTGGTCGCCATCAGGACAACCCTCACGACGGCCGAAGTGCGGAAGGTGCTGCGGTCTCACGGGTGGAGCGAGGACTGCCGACCCGTCACGGGAACCCTGTCGAACCTTGGCTGGTACCGGTACGGCAGCCGTTGCATCTCGATCGAGAGCCGACAGCCCGGGACGATTGAAGTCTCCCTGCTAGCCAAGGCGGACTGGTGGTCACGCCTCGAACGAGAGTTGAAACCGTCTGCCCATCACCTCCCATCACCTCTCCGCGGAGACATCCTCATCTCGGCACGATCGGACGCCTTCGGCGCCACGGCCGGTTACTCAGCGCGACGCCCGGTCGGCGGCAGATTAGTATCGGCCACCGCGCCCTCTGGCTGGCAGTTCGGTGGTGGTCGGCGCTAGAGGCTCGCGGTCGGGGAGGAAGGCGAGGGGGTCATGCACTCGTGGGGCTCGTTCACGCCCGCTGAGCAGACCTTGCTGCGTCGCGCGATGTCGGACAGCTGGCTCGCCGGGACGGTGCAGGTCTACGGGGTGGATCTGCGCTGGGCGGGGGCTGATGGGGCGCCACCGGCGCGCAGCTATACCGAGCACGAGCAGCGGATGTTGGTGCCGCTGCTCGCCGCGGTGACCACGGATCTCGTCGACCGTGGCCTGCTGACCGTCCGCGAGTCGGCCGGCCTGGCTCCCTCCGTCTCCGACATGACGGTGGAGGGCAGCGGCTTGCGCGCGGTCCTCGCGAAGGCGGAGAACTGGCTCTGGCCACCGCATACGCCATCCCAGTTTCGGTTGTCCGTCCCTCGGTTCTTTCGGGAGCAGTGGTTCGATGACGCATACCCCACGGCAGACAGCAGTGATCTTCTCCGCTGGGACGAGCTGGACGTAGGTCAGCGCGAGGTCCTGGTCTGCGCCGCCGAGGCTAGCGGGATGCTGACCGGGCCGTTCGGTATCTGGGACGGCCCGCCGGCCGAGCTGGACGCCACGCAGCGCTTGGACTGGGTCGAGGGGCATCTGGCAGCGTTGCTGCCCTTCGTCCGCGATGGCTTGATCGAGGTGCGCCGTTACTCCGAGGCTGCCAGCGGCGAATTCACGGTCATCGGCGTAGACGGTCTGCGCGACACTCTGACCGATCCCACCCTCTGGTGCAGTGATCTTGATTGGGGTGTCGGAGTGGGATGCGTGTTCACCTACGCCGGACTCGCGGTATGGCGGGGTGGCTGGAGCGGTGCCTGGAACGCTCGTCTGACGTTCGAGTGACCCCCACGGGTCCGCAACGCCCGCCACAATCGCTTTCGCTTGGTCAGCCGCACGGTCGGGGAACGCACGCATCTCGACAATTGAGGATGAGTCGTCAGCCGAGTCCTGCCTCGATCGTTGAGATGCAGCGTCAGCCTCGTCTGCAGAAGTCATCTACAGGTGGGGGTAACTCAGAGCTGTCCTCGTGGGCCTGTGGGCAACCGTCACAGCCGCGCGTTGTGTTGTTCTTGACGAGTCCGGTACAGGCCACCGCGCGGATCGCGATGATCTGGGGCGGCGAGCAGGTCCGTCAGGGCGGGACAGGTGGTATCAGGACGCGCGAGTTCGTGCTGTCTGACAGCGCGGGCCGGGGTGGTGCGCGTCGCTGGCATAGCCGCCTCGGTGGGCGTTGTTTCCGTGGTGGCTCGTCCGAGATTCGGCACGGCGTACCGACCCCCAACCTTCGTGACCCGTAGGGAGGAGCGCCCCCACCGGCCAGCCCTTCGGGGTTCCCCACCACAGGCACGTATGGACCAGCCGCTTTGGATCTGACGCCGGTTCTTTCGTGTGAACTACTGAGTGGAGCGGTCCGTCACGTAGGTCCCGCGGCCGGGCTGGCCGGTGATCAGCTCGCGGTCGTGCAGCAGCGAGAGCGCCCGCGAGGCGGTGTTCATGTGCACGCTGTAGGCCTCGGCGAGCTCCCGAGTCGACGGCAGCTTGTCACCCGGCTTCAGCTCACCGCTCTTGATCTTTGCGGTGATGTCGTTGGCGATCTGACGGTATGGGGCTTCTGCTGTGGGCATGGTGAGGACTCCGGTTGGTTCGGCGTCTCCGATCATGCCGGCCTACACCAGTAACTGCAACAAGCTGTCGTGTCGTGACTCCTCGGGGTCGACCTACACAAACATTTGGGGTAGCTTCTGTCTGTCCGGCTCCGGTTGGTTCGGCAAACCCTCGGAGTTCGGACCCTGAAGTGGGCTCCGGGGTCGTACCGCCGATCAGGGCTGCGGTCGCGGGGCCGGCGGTCCGGTCCGCATCCCCTGTCTGCGGACCGGGCCGCCTTCCAGAACGGAGAGCGACGAGGAGGGCGACCGTGCGCAACGTGCTGAACCTGTTCCGATCCCCGAGGAGGCGGGACCGCGCCACCAGGCCGCCGAACGCCGGCTGGTACCGCTCCGAGTCCTGCCGGCCGCTGACCGCCGGGCAGATCCGGGACCGTCAGTTCACCAACGTGCGTCGCGGGTTGGACCCGGTCGAGGTGCACGCCTTCCTGCACCGGGTGGCCGGCGAGTTGGCGGCGACCCGGCGTGAGCTGGCCCGGACCGCCGAGGAGAACGTCCGCATCAAGCGCGCGCTCCGCAGTTGGCAGTCCCGGTTCGTCCCCGGCGCGCGCTGGTGAGCCGGGACCGGTTCGTCGTCCACCTGCCGGTGCTCGCCACCGACCTGGATGGCGCGAAGCGCTTCGCCCGGGCGATCACCCGGGCGCTCGGCTTCCTGGCCGACGTGGACCGGGCCGGGACGACGGTCTCCGCAGAGGACGCCCAGCACGTACGCCACTGGGTCTTCTGTGACCGTTTGCTCGACGGGCGTCGCCGCTGCCCGCGGCCGGCCGACCACGACGGCGACTGCGGCCCGCCGCCGCGGTCGATGGCCCGGACCGACACATGACCACCGCTCTCCACGGCGTCGGCGAACATCACCGACCGGCCTGGTCACCACCTGGAGTCGGCGGCTGTTACGGTCGGCCACCCTGCTCCCATTACTTGTGTGTTTCCGCCACATGGCCCGTGGGTGACGTCACTTCTAGCGTGAGCCGTCAATGAGTTCCCTCCCTCCGAGTCCTCACGTGGAGTCGCAATGACGGTCCGGACGACGCGGCGGGTGTTCCTCTCCGCCGCCACGATGATGGCCGCGGCGCTCGCCGCCACGGCCTGTGGCAGCCCGCAGGACACCGCCTCGGGCGGCGGCGACGGTGCCGCCCCGGTCAAGGTTGGTCTGGTGTATTCCCAGTCGGGACCCCTGGCCAGCTACGGAAAGCAGTACATCGAGGGGTTCAAGGCCGGCCTCGACTTCGCCACCAAGGGCACCAACAAGGTCGGCGATCGGAAGATCGAGGTCACCGAGGTCGACGACGCCGGTGACCCGGCGAAGGCGGTCTCCGCGGCCAAGGACCTGATCGGCAAGGGCAACAAGATCATCGCCGGCTCGACCTCGTCCGGGGTGGCGCTCCAGGTGGCCCCGATCGCCGCGCAGAACAAGGTCCTCTTCATCTCCGGCCCGGCCGCCACCGACGGCCTGACCGGGGCGAACAAGTACACCTTCCGGTCCGGGCGGCAGTCGTACCAGGACGTGGTGACCGCCAAGTCGTTCATCGGCGACGCGGCGGGCAAGAAGGTCGTCGTCTTCGCCCAGGACGGCGCGTTCGGCGACGCCAACGAGGCCGCAGTCAAGAAGGTGATCGGTGGCGCCGGCGCGACCGTCAGCAGCGTCCGCGCGCCGGCCAGCGCCAGCGAGTTCACCCCGTTCGCGAGCCAGATCAAGGCCGCCAAGCCGGACCTGCTCTTCGTCGCCTGGGCCGGCACCACCGGCCCCGCCATGTGGCAGACCCTCGACCAGCAGGGCGTCCTCTCCTCCACCACGGTCGTCACCGGCCTGGACATCCGCGCCACCTGGCCCACCTTCGGCGCGGCCGGCGGCAAGATCTCCTTCCTGTCGCACTACTTCGACGGGGCCAGCGACACCGAGGCCGCCAAGGCCGCCAAGGCGAAGATCCCCGGCGGGACCCTCGACCTGTTCCACCCGGACGGCTTCGCCGCCGCGCAGATGGTCGTCCGCGCGGTCACCGAGGGCGGCGACGACGTGGACAAGATGATCAAGGCGCTCGAAGGCTGGAAGTTCGACGGGGTCAAGGGCCCGATGACCATCCGCGCCGAGGACCACGCCCTGCTCCAGCCGATGTTCCAGGCGAAGCTCTCCGGCAGCGGGACGGCGTTCACGGCGAGCGCGCAGAAGAGCCTCACCGGCGACGAGACCGCGCCGCCGGTCGGCCAGATGAAGGGCTGATCCGTGCTCGCCACCCGCGGTCTGACCTGGCGGATCGGTGAGGTCCCCATCGTCGACTCCGTCTACCTCGACCTGGCGCCCGGGGAGTTCCTCGGCGTCATCGGGCCGAACGGCGCCGGCAAGACCTCACTGTTCAACCTGATCACCGGCCTGCGCCGGCCGACCGAGGGGCGGATCCTGCTGGACGGCGAGGACGTCACCGCCCTCCCGCCGCACCGGCGGGCCCGGCTCGGACTGGGGCGTACCTTCCAGGCGTCCTCGGTGTTCGGCTCGCTCACCGTGCGGGAGAACGTCCGGCTGGCCGTACAGGCGCACCGGGGTGGCTCGATGAAGCTGTGGCGGCGGGCGGCGGCCGACCGGGAGGTGGCCGCCGCCGCCGACGCGGCGCTCGACCGGGTCGGCCTCCACCACCGGGGTACGGCGCTCGCCGGCACCCTGGCCCACGGCGAGAAGCGCAAGCTGGAGATCGCCCTGCTGCTCGCCGGGGAGCCCCGGGTGATGCTGCTGGACGAGCCGATGGCCGGGGTCAGCGCCGAGGACGTGCCCGAGCTGGTCGAGGTGATCAAGTCGCTGACCGGGGACAGTGGCCGGTCGGTGCTGATGGTGGAACACCACATGGACGTGATCCTGGAGCTGGCCGACCGGATCGCCGTGATGCACCACGGCGCGCTGCTCGCCTGCGACACCCCGGAGACGGTGATGGCCAACGCCACCGTCCAGGAGGCCTACCTGGGGGAATCGCTATGAGTGAACCCGTCCTCAGCGTCGAGGACCTGTCGGTGCGGATCGCCGGACTGCACATCCTCCAGGGGGTGTCCTTCACGGTCGCCCCGACCGGCGTCACCGTGCTGCTCGGGCGCAACGGGGTCGGCAAGACCACCACGCTCCGCGCGATCGTCGGCCTCACCCCCCGCAACGGCGAGGTCCGCGGCACCGTCCGGATGGGCGCGCGGAGCCTGCTCGCCCGCCCCACCCACCGGCTGGTCCGCGGCGGGCTCGGCTACGTGCCGGAGGACCGCTGCGTCTTCGCCGGCCTCACCGTCGCGGAGAACCTGCGGCTCGCCGAACGGCGGGGCACCACCCCCGCGTACGACAAGGTCTTCGCGCTCTTCCCGGAGCTGGACCGGCGCGGACGGCAACGGGCCGGCTCGCTCTCCGGCGGGCAGCAGCAGATGCTCGCGATCGGCCGGGTCCTGCTCAACGACAACCGGCTGCTGCTGGTCGACGAGCCGACCAAGGGGTTGGCGCCGAAGGTGGTGACCGAGGTGGCCGAGGTGCTGGAACGGGTGGCGGAGTCGGTGCCGGTGCTGCTGGTCGAGCAGAACCTCGCCGTGGTCCGCCGGCTGGCCAGGGACGCGGTGGTGCTCTCCGCCGGCAAGGTGGCCTGGACCGGCGACGCCCAGGAACTGCTGCTGGAGACCGCGCTGACCAAGTCGCTGCTGGGCGTGGGCTCGGGCGAGGTGCACTCATGAGCGCGGTCATCCTGCTGACGCTGACCGGGTTGGGGCTGGCGGCGCTCTACTTCCTGGTCGCCTCCGGGCTCTCCCTGGTCTTCGGCCTCGCCGACGTGCTCAACTTCGCGCACGGCCTCTTCCTCGGCGTCGGGGCGTACGCGACCTGGTGGGCGGCGGACAACCTGCCCGGCGCCGGCTCCGACGGGTTCGGGTTCGTGGTGGCGGTCGCCTTCGGCGTGCTGGCCGGGGCGCTGGTCGCGGTGCTGGTCGAGCTGGTGCTGATCCGGCCGCTCTACTCCCGCACCATCGAACAGGTGCTGGTCACCGTCGGCCTGTCGCTGGCCGGGGTGGCGCTGCTCCAGGCCACCTGGGGCGCCGACGCGCGGCCGTTCCCGCGTCCGGCGTGGACCCGGCAGGTGACCTCGATCCTGGGCGCGAAGGTGCCCAACGCCATGCTGCTGCTGATCGTCGCCTCGGTGCTGGTGCTCGGCGGGCTGCTCGCATTCCTCCGGTGGACCCGCTACGGCCTGGTGATCCGGGCCGGGGTGGAGAACCGGGAGATGGTGACGGCGCTCGGCATCGACGTGCGCAAGGCGTTCACCCTGGTCTTCGCCATCGGCGGGGCCGCAGCCGCGCTGGCCGGCGCGCTGGGCAGCACGTTCTACGGCACCGTCTCGCCCGGGCAGGGCGGCTCGCTGCTGATCTTCGCCTTCATCGTGGTGGTGATCGGCGGGATGGGCTCGGTGGTCGGGTCCGCGTACGCGGCGGTCGCGGTGGCGCTGCTGCAACAGTTCGTCAACTACTACGCCGTGCAGTATCACGAGAACCTGTCGGGCGCCGGCGACATCTGCGTGGTGGCGCTGCTCGCCGTGGTGCTGCTGCTGCGTCCGCAGGGCCTGGCCGGAAAGGTGGCTCACGCATGACCAACTCCGTGGTCGAGGCGCCCCCGGCGCAGGTGCCCGACGAGCTGACCGCCGGGCATTCCCGCTGGCACGGGGTGCGGCCGTTCCTGCCGGTGGTGGCCCTGGTGGTGGCGGCGATCGTGCCGTACTCGACGGCGAACCTCCCGGGAATCTTCGAGGGCCCGCTGAACTCGCCGGGCACCCTCCAACTGCTCGCCATCTGTCTGGTCTTCGGCGGCCTGGCGGCCGGCTACGACCTGCTCTTCGGCCGCACCGGGATGCTCTCCTTCGGGCACGCCCTCTACTTCGCGGCCGGCGTCTACGGCACGGACGTCCTGGTCACCCGGGCCGGGCTGCCGCTCTGGCAGGCGGCGCTGCTCGCGGTGACCGGCGGGACGGTCCTCGCCGCGCTGCTCGGCGCGGTGGCGCTGCGTACCGTCGGGATCGCCTTCGCCATGGTGACGCTGGCCTTCGCCCAGGTCGGGGCGATCCTGGTGGCCCGGGACTTCGGCGGGCTCACCGGCGGCGAGGAGGGCCTGCCTCTGGACGTCTCCGGGTTGCCGCCGGCCCTGGTCGGGGTGACGAACACGGTCAACCTGTACTGGCTGGCGTTGGCGTACCTGACGCTGGTGGTCTTCGTGGTGCACCGGGTGAGCGGCTCACCGACCGGGCGGGTGCTGGCCGGGCTGCGCGACGACGAGCGGCGGATCGGGGTGCTCGGGCTCGACCCGTACCGGTTCAAGCTGGTCGCGTTCACCCTGGCCGGCGGGCTGGCGACGGCCGGCGGGGTGGTCTACTGCCTGATCGTCGGCGGCGCGTCCCCGCACGTCACCTCCTCGGAGCTGACCCTGTCCCTGCTGGTCATGGTGGTGCTGGGCGGCCCGGGCACCCGCTGGGGTCCGGTCCTCGGCGGCGTCCTCTACATGTACCTGGACCACCGCCTCACCGCCTTCGGCACCAGCGACGCCGTCAACGACCTTCCCGCGTTCCTCAGCCGCCCCCTCTCCCAGCCCCTCTTCGTCCTCGGCACCGTCTTCATCCTCGCGGTCTATTTCTTCCCCGGCGGCCTGGCCGGCCTCCGTACCCGCCTGGCGCCCCTCCTCCGGCTCCTTCCCCGCCGCCCCTGACCCCGCTAGCTGACGACGAAAGGGCGGCGGCCCCCCGTGCGGCCGCCGCCCCCTGGGTCGTGGTTCAGCTGTTCAACATCTCGTACGCCGTCGCCGGCGCCTTCGTCGCCGCGCCGCCGGTCGGCACGGTGATCTTCGGCGTGCTGCCGTAGCCGGCGTACGTGACCACGTATTCGTACGCCTTCCGCTTGCCAGCTGCGGGGATCTCCAGCGTCAGCGAGGCGAGGTGCTCGTCCGGCCCGACCAGGGCGGTGAACGGCACGTGCTTGCCGGCCTCGCCGAGCGCCGCCGCCTCACCGTCCTCCAGCGCCTGCGCCGCGTTGCCGCTTGTCACGTCGATGAAACCGACGTACTTGCCGGGACCCTGCTCCTCGACGGAGGTGGCCGCGTCGATGAGCGGGCCGGCGTTGCCCTGGTCCGCGCCGTCGTAGGACGGCACGCTCCCGCTGTCGGTCAGCTTCGCGCGGTCCAGCTTCATCCACTTGTTCGGGAACTTCGGCAGGCCCGGGTGGCCGCTGAACTTCGCCTTCATCCAGATCTGGTCCCCGATCAGCAGGAACGACATCTTCATCGTGATGCCGTCCTTGTCCGGCGCCATGGCGGTGTTGATCTCGAAGGCCTTCGACTCCGGGTCGATTCGCCCGGTGAGGTTGCTGGACGCGTCCTTGCCGGTGAATTGGAAGGCTCCCTCCGTGCCGTCGGGGACGGCGTCGAGGAGCGCCTCCTTCGGCGCGGCGCTCGGGCTCGTCCGGGGCGCGGCGGTCGATCCGACCTTCGGCCCGCAACCCCCGAGCAGGGTGGTCGCGGCCAGCAGGGCGGCGGCCGTGCCGACCGCCCGTCGGATGGTGCCGGCGCTGCCCGTTGCCTGTGTCATCGCACTTCTCTTTCTCGCTGCGTGGCTTCTGCCGGTGACGATGCTGCCGTCCGCCACGGCGGTCCGGCTGCCGATATGCTGCCGTCCGGCTGCCGGGCACTGCCGTCCGGCCCCCAGGGGGTGTCAGGAGCGGAAACTCGCATGTCAGGAACGCTGCGTTTCGAGATCCTCGGGCCTCAGCGGGCCTGGTACGCCGACCGGGAGCTCGACCTCGGCCCCGGCAAGCAGCGCGCCGTGCTGGCTGTGCTGCTGCTCTCCGCCGGCCGTCCGGTCCCCACCGGGCAGATCGTCGAGGCGGTCTGGCCGGAGGAGCCGCCCGCCAACGGCCCCAACGTCGTGCAGAAGTACGTCGCCGGGCTGCGCCGGGTGCTGGAGCCGGACCGCTCCCCGCGTGCGCCCGGGCAGGTGCTCAGCCTGACCGACGCCGGTTACCTGCTCCGGATCACGCCGGAGGCGGTCGACGCGGTCCGCTTCGAGCGTGGCGTCCACCGGGCCCGACAGCGGTACGCGGCGGGGCGTACGGCCGAGGCCATGGCGGAGCTGGCGGCGGCCCTGGAGCTCTGGCAGGGGGATCCGTTCACCGGGTTCGCCGGGTCGGTCTTCGAGGCCGCCCGGCACCGGCTGGTCGAGCTGCGGGCCGTCGCTCTGGAGACCCGTGCCGACCTGGAGCTGGCGAGCGGGCGGCACCGCGAGCTGGTCGGCGAACTGGTCGAGCTGGTGGCCGAGTTCCCGGTGCGGGAGCGGCTGCGATACCAGTTGATGCTGGCGCTGCATCGCAGCGGCCGGCACGCGGAGGCGCTCGCCGCGTACCGGGAGTTCGCCGGCCTGCTCCGGCAGGAGTACGGCATCGAGCCGGGCGAGGTGCTCCGGGAGCTGCACCGCCGCATCCTCCGCTCCGACCCGACCCTCCTGAAGGCGGCCCCGACCGAGCCGGTGGAGGCGGCGGTCGAGGAGAGGCCGGACGGGTCGGAATCGGCTGCCGGAGAGGTGCCCGGCCCGCTCGTCCCCGCGGGCACGCCCGACGTGCCCGCCTCGCCGCCGGCCGGGTTCGCGTCGCCGTTCGTCACCGGCTTCCCGCCCGTACCTTCGGCGGCCACGGGCTTCGCGCCCGTACCGGCGCCGGCCGCCGGTTTCGGGTCCGCGCCGAGCGTCGGCTTCCCGCCCGGACCCGTCGGCTCGCCGGTGGTCCTCCCCGGGTCGCTGCCCGCCCCGTTCCTCCCGCCACCGCGGTACGAGCAGCCGCCCGCCCGTCCCCGGCCGCAGCCGGTGCCGCGCTGGCTCAGCGTCAGCGCCACAATCGTCGGCGCGCTGACCGCGCTGCTCTCCGTCGGCCTCTTCACCTGGCTGGTGGTCCTCGTCTACGCCGTCTGGCGGCGGAGCTGGCGCAACGGGGTCGCCGCGCTCTGCTACCTGTCGCTCGCCGTCACGTTCATCGTGGTGATCGGTAGCAGCGACTCGGAGGACGTGACCGACGCGGAGGGCTTCCTGATCTTGGCCTGGCTGATCGGCTGGGTGCTCGGCGTCCTGCACACGATCCTGCTCAACGGCGTGGTCTGGGCGGCGGTCACGGGTCGGGGCGGGGGCGCGGGCGGTTCTGCGGGCGACGACCGCCGGATCCGGCGTGAGCAGGCTCGCTACCTGCTGTACCACTACCCGGCGGCCCGGCAGGAGCTGCACATCGGCCGGCCCGACCTGCCCCGTACCTTCGACGACGGTGGCCTGGTGGACATCAACGCGGTGGGGGAGAAGGTGATCGCCCGGCTGCCCGGGATCAGCGCCGCGCAGGCCCGGCAGGTGGCGATGGACCGGTGGCTCCGCGGCCCGTTCGGCTCGATGGAGGACCTCGCCGCCCGTTGCCTCCTCCCGCCACTGCTCACCGACTCCCTCCGCGACCTCCTCGTCTTCCTCCCCCCGCTGCCCGACCCCGCGCCGTCCAGCACCCCGACCCCGCCAGGTTGATCAAGAGGGTTGCGTCCGTCTGGACCCGGAATCGTGACGCAAACCTCTTGATCACCGGGAGCCGGCGGGGGCGGGGAGGGGTGGGGGCGGGGGGAGCGCTGGTAGAAATGCCGGATGAGCCAGGATCGGGCGGCGGTACGGGAACGGGCCGAGGCGGTGCTGCGCCGGCTGGCCGGCGAGCACGCCCGGCTCCGCGAGGACCAGTGGCGGGCGATCGAGGCGCTGGTGGTCGACCGTCGCCGGGTGCTCTGCGTACAGCGCACCGGCTGGGGCAAGTCTGCGGTCTACTTCGTGGCCACCGCCCTGCTCCGGGAGCGCCCCGAGGAGCAGGCCGGCCCGACCGTGATCGTCTCGCCGTTGCTGGCGCTGATGCGCAACCAGGTCGAATCGGCGGCCCGGGCCGGCATCCGGGCCCGCACCATCAACTCCGCCAACCTCGACGAGTGGGACGAGATCACCGGCGAGATCCACGCCGGCACGGTGGACGTGCTGCTGATCAGCCCGGAACGGCTCAACAACCCGGACTTCCGGGACACCGTGCTGCCGAAGCTGGCCGCCACCACCGGCCTGCTGGTGGTGGACGAGGCGCACTGCGTCTCCGACTGGGGGCACGACTTCCGGCCGGACTACCGCCGGCTGCGGACCTTCCTGGGCAACCTGCCCGAGCGCACCCCGGTGCTGGCCACCACCGCCACCGCCAACGAGCGGGTGACCGCCGACGTCGCCGAGCAGCTCGGTGACGCGCTGGTGCTGCGCGGCACGCTGGACCGGGAGTCGCTGCGGCTGGGCGTACTCGACCTGCCGAGCCCGGCCCACCGGCTGGCCTGGCTCGCCGACCACCTGGACCGGCTCCCCGGCTCCGGGATCATCTACACGCTGACCGTCGCGGCGGCCGGGGAGACGGCGGAGTTCCTGCGGTCGCGGGGCTGGTCGGTGGCCTCCTACACCGGGCAGGCCGAGGACGCCGACCGCCGCGCCGCCGAGCAGGACCTGCTCGACAACAAGATCAAGGCGTTGGTGGCCACCTCCGCGCTGGGCATGGGCTTCGACAAGCCGGACCTCGGCTTCGTGGTGCACCTCGGCGCGCCGCCCTCGCCGATCGCCTACTACCAGCAGGTCGGCCGCGCCGGCCGGGCCGTCGAACACGCCGAAGTGCTGCTGCTGCCCGGCGTCGAGGACGCGGCCATCTGGCGCTACTTCGCCTCCCTGGCCTTCCCGCCGGAGGAGCAGGTCCGGGCCGTGCTCGCCGCGCTGCCCACCGACCGGCCGATGTCCACCCAGGCCCTCGAACCGGTCGTCGACCTGCGCCGGGCCCGGCTGGAGCTGATGCTCAAGGTACTCGACGTGGACGGCGCGGTCCGCCGGGTCCGCGGCGGCTGGCTCGCCACCGGCGAGCCCTGGGTCTACGACGAGGCTCGGTTGCGCCGCGTCGCCCAGGCGCGCACCGCCGAGCAGCAGGCCATGCGGGAGTACGCGACCACGACCGGCTGCCGGATGCGGTACCTGCGCGAGTGCCTGGACGACGCCGGTGCGGGCGACTGCGGCCGGTGCGACCGGTGCGCCGGCCCGCTCTTCGCCGCCGAGGTGTCCGACGCCGCGCTCACCGCCGCGCAGACCTTCCTCGGCCGGCCCGGTGTGGAGATCGCCCCGAAGAAGCTCTGGCCGACCGGTCTGGAGGCGGTGGGCGTACCGCTGAAGGGCCGGATCCCGCCGGGGGAGCAGGCGCTGCCCGGGCGGGCCGTGGGCCGGCTGTCCGACCTGGGCTGGGGTGGGCGGCTGCGCGGCCTGGTCGGGCCGGAGTCGGCGGACGGCCCGGTCCCGGACGACGTGGCCGCGGCCGTGGTCGAGGTGCTGAAGGCCTGGGCGCACGGCGACGACCCGTGGCCACGCCGCCCGGCCGGCGTGGTCGCGGTGGGCTCCCGCACCCACCCCGCGCTGGTCGACTCGCTCGCCGAGCGGATCGCCACCGTGGGCCGGCTGCCGCTGCTCGGCCGGCTGGTCCGGACCGGTGCGGCGGCCGCCGGCGGGCCGCGCGGCAACAGCGCCCAGCGGGTACGCGCCCTGCACGACACCTTCGCCGTCCCCGACGAGCTGGCCGCCGCCCTCGCCGGGCTGGACGGGCCGGTGCTGCTCGTCGACGACCTGGTCGACTCGGGCTGGACGACGACCATGGTGGCCCGGCTGCTGCGCCGGGCCGGCGCGCCCGACGTCCTGCCCCTCACCCTGGCCGTGGCCGGCTGACCCGCCGGGTCGCCGCGCCGGCCGGCGGCGCGCTCCCCGGGGCGGTCGTCCCCGGCTGGGGAAAAGTTCCCGGCCGCACCGGATTGCGAGCGTCGCCACCGTCACCGACCGTGCGCGGGCCGGCACCACGTCCGGCGGTACCGTGGGGCCCATGACCGAGCAGCGACCCGTCACGCAGACGTACGCCGTCACCGGGATGACCTGCGAGCACTGTGTGCGGGCGGTCACCGGGGAGCTGTCCGCCCTGCCCGGGGTCGAGGAGGTCCGGGTGGACCTGGCCGCCGGCACCGCCACCGTCACCAGCGTCGGCCCGCTGCCGGTGGAGTCGGTCCGGGCCGCCGTCGACGAGGCGGGCTGCGAGCTGGCCGGCGGCGTTGCCTGAGTCGCCGTCCGCCGGACCGGCGTCCCCCGGCGCGCCGGCGGCCGAGGCCGCGCCCTGGGCCGAGCCCGGTGGCCCCGCGGAGGGGCCGCCCGTCGGGCCGGACCGGAGCACCCTGCGGCTGGCGCTGGTCGTCGGCGGGCTGGTGCTCGCCGTGCTGCTCGGCTTCGGCCTCGGCCGGCTGAACCCGCCGCCCAGCGCGGCGTCCGGCGCGGCCCCGGCGACCGTCGGGCACACCCACCCGCCCGGCGCCGGCGCGCACTCGCACGGCGGGGCGGGCGTCGACCAGGGCGGCACCACGGACGCCGCCGGACTGTCGGTCAGCGCGGCCGGCTACACCCTCACCCCGTCGACCGCGGAGTTCCCGGTCGGCCGGGCCGGTGAGCTGCGGTTCCAGATCCGGGACGAGCGGCGGCGGGCGGTCACCCGGTTCGCCGTCGTGCACGACAAGCCGATGCACCTGATCGTGGTCCGCCGCGACCTGACCGGCTACCAGCACCTGCACCCGACCATGGCATCGGACGGCACCTGGTCGGTGCCGCTGACCCTGACCCAGCCGGGCGTCTGGCGGGCGTACGCGGACTTCACCGCGGTCGCCGACGACGGCCGGCAGACCGCCGTCACGCTCGGGACCGACCTGACCGCGCCCGGTGGGTACGCCCCCCGCCCGCTGCCGGCGCCGGCCACCACCGGCACGGTCGACGGGTTCACCGTCGACTACGAGGGGACCCCGAAGGCGGGGGAGTCGACGCCGTTGCGCTTCCGGGTCCGTGCCGGCGACGCCGCCGCGCCGCTGGAGCCGTACCTCGGCGCGTACGGCCATCTGGTCGCGCTCCGCGAAGGGGACCTGGGCTACCTGCACGTGCACCCGAACACCGGGCGGGACGGCGACGCGGTGACATTCCAGCTCACCGTGCCCGGTCCCGGTCGCTACCGGATGTTCCTGGACTTCCAGGTGGCCGGCGTGGTGCACACCGCCGCCTTCACGGTGACGGTGCCCTGACCCCTCAGCCGGCCTGGCGGACCGGGCGGCGGGCCAGGTAGCGGAGCAGGTCGCGGATGTGGTGTTTCTCCTCGGCGGGGACGGTGGGGTCGGCCAGCCGCTCCAGGATCACCCGGACGTCCGCTTCCACCGGCGCGTCCTCGGTGCGGCGGCGCGCGGCGGGGCCCGCGTCCGGCAGGCCGAGGGCCCGGAAGGCCGCGGCCACGGGCAGGTCGAGGGCGGCGCAGAAACCGCGCACCTTGGCCAGCTCGGGGTAGTCCTGCCAGTCGCCGGCGAGCCAGCGGAACACGGTGGACCGCCCCACACCGGTGTGCGTGGCCAGGTCGGTCACCGTCCAGCCGTGTTCTTCGCGGGCGTCGTCGATGGCGCGACGCACGAAACGCGCGAAGGCCATCTGCGGCGAAACCTCTGCGGAACCCATCCCTGGGGGGTCTTCCCTTCCCGGCCCGGAGCACCGGACGGTGCGCCTAAGAGGGTAGTACGGCTCGACGCGGAGGCAACCGACCGATCGGTCGGTCGGAGCGTCTCGTGGGCGGGACCGGCGAAAGCGCCCGGCCGAGCCGGGGGCACGGCGGGCGGGTCTCCGCCTTCGAGCGGGGCGCCGGGGAACGCCACCACGGCAACCGAACGGCGCCCTAGACCGCCGTACCGTCGGTCGCCGCCCCGGACAACAGGGTCTCCAGCCGCGGCGTGATCCGCCACTGATCGACCAGCTCCCGGTACTCCGCCCGCTGGGCGTCGGTCGGGGCCGTTCCGGTCCGGCGGGCCCGGATGAGCAGGTTCCGCGGGGTGTGCCGGGAGTCCACGAACTCGACCACCTCGGCCCGGTAGCCGTGCAACCGGAGCAGCCCGGCCCGCAGCGCGTCGGTCAGCACGTCCGCGAAGCGTTCCCGCAGGATGCCCTGCCGGGTGAGCAGCTCGTACGGCCCGGGCGCCGGCCGGGAGCGCAGCTGGGCCGCGATGTCGTGGTGGCAGCAGGGCGCGGCGAGCACCCAGCGGGCGCCCCACCGGACGGCGCGGGCCAGCGCCTCGTCCGTGGCGGTGTCGCAGGCGTGCAGCGCCAGCACCAGGTCCGGGGCCGGCTCGACCACCGCGTCGGCGATGGTGCCGGCGACGAAGCGGACCTGGTTCGCCCAGCCCAGCCGCTCGGCCAGCTCGGTGTTGCGCCGCCGCTGGTCCTCGCGAACGTCCACGCCGACCAGTTCGACGTCGAGCCCGCGCGCGGTGAGGTACCGGTGGGCCGCGAAGGTCAGGTAGGCGTTGCCGCAGCCCAGGTCGACCACGCGCAGCGGGCCGGTCAGCTCCTCCGGCAGGGTCGCGGCCAGCGCCCGGAGGAAGGCGTCCACCTGGCGGCGCTTCGCCGCCGAGCCGCCGATCTCGGCGAAGATCGGATCGCCCGGGTCGAGCAGGTAGCCCTTCTCCCGGTCGTGGCCGCCCGGCTCGGCCGGCGGCCGGCTCGCCGCCGCCCGGTGCACCTGCGCCTCGCCGGACTTGGTCACCCGCAGTTGCAGCGTCGCGTCGGCCGTCTCCACGTGCCAGTTGCCGAACGGCTCGGCCAGCAGCGCGTCGACCGCCGTGCCGGCCTCCGCGCCGGGCGCCACGTTCCGGGTGTACGGCCGGGCGCCGTCGGAGGTGGAGATCTGCAGGTGCGGGCCGGCCTTGAGGGTGACCGGTCGCAGTTCGGCGCGGACCATCGAGGGCCGGTGCCCCCGGCGTCGTCCAGCGGCGACCGCCCGGGTCAGGGCGGGGTCGAGCAGCAGGGCTCGGACCTCGGTCAGGGCGGCGTCCAGCGGTTCCGGCATCGCTCCATCATCCTTCCCGGCCGCCGGCTTCCCCGGCGGGCCGGTCGTGGGTGTCCTGTGTCGCAGGCCGCCCGGTCCGGGCCGGCCGGCCCGGAACAGCCGACGTCCCCCGTACCGGCGGGCCGGTGCGGGGGACGTCCGGGTGTCGCGACGGTCAGTCGGCGGTGGCCTCGGCCGGCGTACCGCCGCCCGAACCGCCGCCACGGCGGCGCCGGCGGCGACGCGGCTTCGACGCCGCCTCGCCCTCGGCGGAGGTCGCCGTGGCCGGCTCGGTGCCGTCCTCCGCGGAGATCACCGCGGTGGGCTCGCCGGCCGTCGTCTCGCCGGCCCGGCGACGACGACGCCGCCGCGGGGTCCGGGTGCCGTCCTCGGCGGACGCGTCGGCGGGCGTCCCGCCCTCCGGTTTGGCCGCCGCGTCGCCGCCGGGGCCCCGGCCGCGCTCGCGCTCGCCGCGCTCGCCGCGGCCGCCGCGGCTCTCACCACTGCCGCGGCTCTCACCGCTGCCGCGGCTCTCACCGCTGCCGCGGCTCTCACCGCGCCGGGAGCCGCCGCGGGTCTCGCCGCGCCGGGACCGGCCACCGCCGAGGTCCTCCTCGACCTCCGCCGCCAGCCCGGCGCGGGTGCGCTCGGCGGTCGGCAGGAGGCCGGTGACGTCCCGCGAGATGCCCAGGTCGGTGTAGAGGTGCGCAGAGGTGTGGTACGTCTCCTGCGGCTCCGGCATCTCCAGCCCGAGCGTCTTGTCGATGATCCGCCAGCGGGGCATGTCGTCCCAGTCGACGAAGGTCACCGCGACACCGGTCGCCCCGGCCCGGCCGGTACGGCCGATCCGGTGGGTGTAGGTGTCCTGGTCCTCGGGGCAGTCGTAGTTGATGACGTGGGTGACGCCGGTGACGTCGAGCCCGCGCGCCGCCACGTCGGTGGCGACCAGGATGTCGATCTTGCCGGCGCGGAACGCCCGCAGGGCCCGCTCCCGGGCGCCCTGGCCCAGGTCCCCGTGGACCGCGGCGACCGCGAAGCCGCGGAAGTCGAGGTCCTCGGCGACCCGGTCGGCGGCCCGCTTGGTCCGGGTGAAGATCATGGTGAGGCCGCGCCCCTCCGCCTGGAGGATGCGGGCGACGATCTCGACCTTGTTCATCGAGTGGGTGCGGTAGACCAGCTGCTGGGTCTGCGGCGACGGTCCGGTCTCGGCGCTGTGCCCGGCGTGGATGGTCACCGGCCGGCGCAGGAAGCGCCGGGACAGGGCGACGATCGGGTCCGGCATGGTGGCCGAGAAGAGCATGGTCTGCCGGTCCTCCGGCAGCATCGCGAGGATCTTCTCGACGTCGTCGAGGAAGCCCAGGTCGAGCATCCGGTCGGCCTCGTCGAGGACCAGCGCGCGCACCCGGTCGAGCCGCAGGTGCTTCTGCTTCTGCAGGTCCATCAGCCGGCCCGGCGTACCGACCAGGATCTCGACGCCCCGGCGGAGCGCCTCGATCTGCGGCTCGTACGCCACGCCGCCGTAGATCGGCAGCACCCGGACGCCCCGGGTACGACCCGCGGCGTCGAGGTCCTTGGCGACCTGGATGCCCAGCTCGCGGGTGGGTACGACGACCAGCGCCTGCGGCACGCCGTCGCCGCCCTCGGCGGTGGTGAGAACTCGATCCAGCAGCGGTACGCCGAAGCCGAGGGTCTTGCCGGTGCCGGTCGGAGCCTGGCCGATCAGGTCGACGCCGCGCAGCGCGATCGGCAGCGCGTACTCCTGGATGGCGAACGCACGGGTGATGCCGGCGGCGGCCAGCGCCGCGACGGTCTCCTCGCGGGCGCCGAGCTCGGCGAAGGTGGGAGCCTCCGGACGGACCGGAGCGGTGGGAGCCAGTTCCTGGCCCACGGTGTCCTGAATCTGCTCGCTCATATGGATTTGGGGGTGCCCTCTCGTGGTGCGCCCCGTCATGTCCTCAGGGCGCGATCGGTGTGACGCGGGCCACACGGTCGGGGGCGGAGTGCCGAGCCGGACCGGGCCGCACGCGCGCCGCGGGTCGGGTACGACCAGTTCACTGATCGGATCACTGATCGGATCGACGCCCACGGCAACTGTTCCATACTACCTGAACCCCCTGGTGGCCGTCCCGATTCCGGTGACGGGGCGAGATCCCGGGGTGACCATGTGACCTGCGCCACAGGCCAACGGGACAATCGTGCCGTACGGGCGGAGGGTAGCCTGCGCTCGTGTCCGCCCCGACCGTGCCCGACCCCGCCATCGTCGACCTGCTCGGCCTCATGGCGTACGGGGAACTGCTCGCGTTCGACCGGCTGGCCGCCGACGCCCGGCTCGCCCCCGACCTGCGCCGCCGGGCCGCGCTGAGCGAGATGGCCGCGGCCGAGATCGGCAACTACCGGCGGATCGCCGACCGGCTCTCGGCGCTCGGCCTCCCGCCCGACGACGCGATGGCCCCGTACGTCGGGGCGCTCCGGGCGTACCACGACTCGACCGAGCCGAAGGACTGGCTGGAGGCGGTGACCAAGGCGTACGTCGGCGACGCCATCACCGACGACTTCCTCCGGGAGATCGCCGACGGCCTGGCCGAGCCGGATCGCCGGCTCGTCCTCGACGTCCTGCACGACTCCCGGTACGCCGAGTTCGCCGCCACCGAGATGCGGGCGGCGATCGCGGCCGACCCGCGGGTGGCCAACCGGCTCTCGATGTGGGCCCGGCGGCTCGTCGGGGAGGCGCTCTCCCAGGCTGGGCGGGTCGCCGCCGCGGACCGGGGGGCGCTCACCGCGCTGATCGCCCGGCGGGAGGGCGTGGACGTGCCGGCGCTGTTCCGGCGGCTGACCGCCGCGCACACCGCGCGGATGACCGCCGTCGGGCTGAACAACTGAGCCGCTCCCGGCGTGCCGCGCGGCAGGGACGCGGGCGCGTCACCTGCCGCGGCGACCGGATCGTCAGCGGACGGTGAACCCGACCGCGCGGGGCGAGGCCTCCGCGATCTCGACGTAGGCGACCTTGTTGACCGGCACGATGACCCGCCGGCCCTTCTCGTCGGTCAGGGAGAGGGTGCCCTCGTCCTTGGCGAAGGCGTCGGTCACGATCTGCTCGATCTCGGCCGGCGACTGCGCGCTCTCCAGGACCAGCTCGCGCGGCGCGTACTGCACGCCGATCTTGACCTCCACTGTGCCTCCTCAACTGGGGCGAAAAAGCCGCCGTGGGAAGGCTATCCGATCTGGCGGCCCGATGTTCAGGCTGACTCACCTTGCAGCGGGAAGCTGGCGATGCCCCGCCAGGACAGCGCCGCGACCAGCGCCTCCGCCTCCGCCTTCGGCACCTGCCGGCCGCCGGCCAGCCAGAACTGCGCCGCCGTCTCCGCCGCCCCGACCAGGCCGGAGGCGAGCAGCTCGGCGTGCGCCCGGCTGACGCCGGTGTCCGAGATGATGGTGTCGGTTATCGCGGCGATGCAGCCCTGCTCGACCCGCTCCACCCGCTGCCGGACGGCCGGGTCGTTGCGCAGGTCCGACTCGAAGACCAGGCGGAACGCCTCGCTCTCGTGGTCGACGAAGTCGAAGTACGCGCGCACCGACGCGCCGACCCGCTCCTTGTTGTCGTTGGTGCCGCGCATCGCGTCATGCACCTTCGCCACGATGGCGTCGCAGTGCGTGTCCAGCAGCGCCAGGTAGAGCTCCATCTTGCCGGGGAAGTGCTGGTAGAGCACGGGCTTGGAGACCCCGGCCCGCTCGGCGATGTCGTCCATCGCCGCGGCGTGGTAACCCTGCGCCACGAACACCTCCTGGGCGGCGGCGAGCAGCTGCTTGCGCCGCGCCGAGCGGGGCAGGCGCGTGGGCCGGCCGGCGGTCTGTGCACCGTTCCCCACAGCGGTCATGGGAGCCTCCGAGTTTCTTCGTACGAGCCGGCACTTATCACCCGAACCGGCCGGGTAGGTGAACCCGTCCCGGAATTGGCCCGCCGCTGTAACTTATCGCCACTGTCACCACACGGTAGCCTCAGCGGGGGCGACCAAGGAGCGCGCGGTGAGTGAATCAGGGCAACCCGGAGCCGCCACCCCGGGAGAGCACGGCGACGGGACGGGTCCGCAGGACGACCTGGCCCGTTCCGTCAGCGGGTGGGCGCCCCAGGCAGCCGGCTGGTCCCGCGGCGGGGAGGCCGGCCGCGAGCCGACGCCCGGCTGGCCGCAGCCCGACCCCACCGCCGGCCGGGGTGCCTCGTCCTCCCGCCACGGCGACCTGCCCGTCCCGCTGCCCGGCCCGCCCGCCGTGGAGCCGCCGGCCCGGGTCAACGGCCGGCCCCACGTCAACGGCCGGCCCCACGTCAACGGCGTGCGCCGCGCCGAGGAGGAGCCGCCCGTGACCCGCCAGGCCCCGGTGAGTGCCCCGCCCGCCGACGAGCCGCGGCGGGACCTCGACGCAGACCGGCTGGTCGTACCGGCCCAGCGGCCGGCGCCCGGGGTGGAGCAGCCGTCCGCCGAGGCGGAGCCCGGCCCGGCCCGGCACTCCTCGGACGAACCGCCGGCCAGCCGCGGGTCGCGCTGGGCGGAGGGGTCCGTCCCGTCCTCCGCGCCGCCGGCCGTGCAGGTGCCGCCGGTCGGCACCGCCGCCTCCGGGTTCGAGGTGCCGCCCGGCTTCCACGCCCCGATCGTCGAACGCGGCGCCCCCGAACCGGCCCCGTCGCTCTCCCGCGGGTGGGCCGACCGGCTCCCGCCGGAGCCGCCCCCCGCCGAGTCGGTCGAGCGCCGCGCCGCGCCCGCCGAGGAGCCGGGCTGGCGCGCCGAACCGGTCGACGAGCGCCGCGGCGCGCCCGCCGAGGAGCCGGAGTGGCCGGGCCCGAGCTGGAACCGGCCGAGCTGGGGCAGCGGCTGGGCGCCGCCGTGGACCCGCGACGACGAGGCGGGCGGCCGCCGCGCCCGCGATGAGCGGGCCGTCGAGTGGGCGCCCGAGCCGACCCGGCCGTACGAGCCGGTCCGCGCCGAGCCCGCCCGGCCGTACGAGCCGGTGCGCGCCGAGCCGGCACCGGCGCACGAGACGCCACGGGCCGACCCCGCCCGGTCGTACGAGGCCGCCCGGACGGACGTCGAGCCCCGCCCGACGTACGAGCGGGAGCACGCCGACCGACCGGCGTGGGCCGGCGGGGCGCCTGCCGCCACGCCGTTCAGCCCGCCGCCGCGCACCGCCCCGACCAGCGCCCCGCCGGTGCCGCAGGCCGCCCCGACCAGCGCCCCGACCAGTGCCCCGCCGGTGTCGCGGGACGTGCCAGCCAGCGCCCCGCCGTACGCCGTGCCCGCCAGCGTTCCGCCCGCCGCGCCGTCCGCCGGGTCCGACCCGGTCCTCCCCTCGGCCGTCCGGGCCGGCGTCGAGCGGACCGTCCAGCCGTTCCGACCGCGTCCGCAGGCCGAGGAGATCCCCCCGACACCTCCCGCCGGGACGGGTGGCCATCCCCCGCCCCCCGCCGGCCCGGGTCCCGCCACCGCCACCAGCGGGGCGGCCCGCTTCGACCGCACCCCCGCGCCCGCCCCGACGAGCGCACCCCCCTACGCGGCCCGCCGGTCCGCCCCCGAACCGGTGCCGACGGCCGAGCCGGTCGCCGACACCCGGCCGGACGACCGGGCGTCGGCGATGCTGCCGCAGCGCGTCCCCGCCGAACCGGACGTGCCCGTCGTGCCGGAGCCGCCAGCCGTGGAACCATCCGCCGAAACCCCCGAACTCGCCCGGATCGCCACCCACCTGCGCCGTGACGACGAGCCCGCGCCGATACGTGAGCGACCCGAGGGGTTCGACGTCAACGCGATCCTGGACGCCGTCCGGGAGGTCGCCGGTGTGCGGGACGCCGCCCTGCGCCGGACCCCGGCCGGCGCACACAGCCTCCGGCTCGACCTGGCCGACGGCGCCGACCCGGCCGAGGTGAGCCGCCAGGTGGCGCGCCTGCTCCAGGATCGGATGGGGTTGGCCGCCGCCCCGCAGAACCTGCCCGGGATGGCGGCCACTCCGCCGCCCCCGGTCCGCCGTCGCTCCGCCGAGGGGCGCGCCGACCGGGGCGCCGCGGAGACGCGGCCCGCCGAGGCGGCCGCCGCGGCCCCGGCGGGCCGGGACGAGTCGCGTGCCGAGCCGGAGCCGCCGCGCCGGCGTCGCCCGGTCGCGCCCCACCGTGGTCGGGCCACCGTGGAGGAGACCTCGCTCGCCGCCGCGCCGGCCGGTACGTCCACCGGCAGTCCGGCGATGCTCGGCACGTCGTACTCCGGTGGCCAGATGAGCACGACGGAGACCGCGCCCTCACGTCCGCTGGACACCGGCGGCACGCCGGGGCTCCGCGTGGTGATCGACCACGTCCAGGTGAGCACCTTCGGCCTCGACGCCACCGTCGAGGTACGCCTGATCGCCGGGGACGGGACCGCCGAGGGCCACTCCACCGGCCCCGCCGTCGACGGCTACGTGCTGCGGCTCTGCGCGGTGGCCGCCGCAGCGGCGGTGGACGAGCTGCTGCGCGGCGCCGCCCAGCCGTCGGACCGGGGGCGTTGCTTCGTGGAGCACGCCGCCGTGGTGCCGTTCGGCAACTGCGAGGTCGCCACCGTGGTCGTGCTGCTGGTCTGCGACGGGTGGGTGGAGCAGTTGGCCGGTTCCGCGCTGGTCGCCGGTGACCCACGGCAGGCGGTGGTCCGGGCCACCCTGGCCGCGGTGAACCGTCGGCTCGAGGCGCTGCTGGCCTGATCCGGGGTCGGTGTCGGTCGGGGGTGGCGTGGGAAACACTGGGAGCATGAAGCGCGCCACCCTCTTGCCGGACCATCTCCTGCCGGCGCACCACGTACCGCCGCCCTGGCCCGGTCGCGAGGTATGCCTCGACGGCACGGTCACCTACGTACGGGACACGCCGGCGACCGCGCCCGGTGCCGAGCCGGCGCTCTACGTGCACGGCCTGGGTGGCTCGTCGCAGAACTGGACGGACCTGGCCGGCCTGCTCGCCGACCGGCTGGACGGTCAGGCGATCGACCTGCCCGGCTTCGGGCGCAGCGAGCCGGGCCGGCGCTACACGATCCCCTCCTTCGCCGAGCGGGTGGTGCGCTGGATCGAGCACAGCGACCGGGGGCCGGTGCACCTCGTCGGCAACTCGCTGGGCGGGGCGATCTCGGTGCAGGTCGCGGCGGTGCGGCCGGACCTGGTGCGGACGTTGACCCTGATCTCCCCGGCGCTGCCGTTCCTGGATTTCCGCCGGTCTCTCCAGGGGCGGATGCTGCCGCTGCTGGCGATCCCACGGGGTGAACGGCTGGCCGCCTGGCGGCTGACCCAACTGGCCCCGGAGGTGACGGCCCAGCAGGTGATGGAGGCCTGCGTCGCCGACCTGACCCGGATCAGCGAGCAGCGCCGGCAGGAGGCCATCGAGGAGATCCGGATCCGCTACGAGGCCGCGCACTACGCCACCGCGTACGTCCGGACGTTTCGCGGTCTGGTCTCCAGCTTCCTGCGGTCGTACCTGCCCGGCTCGGGTTCGCTCTGGCGGCTGGCCGCCACGGTGCGGGCGCCCACGCTGGTCGTGGGCGGTCGGCAGGACCGGCTGGTCGACGTCCGGGTGGCGCCGCAGGCCGCCCGGGTCATTCCGGACTGCCGGCTGCTGATGCTCGACGGTGTCGGCCATGTGGCGCAGTTGGAGGTGCCGCGCACGGTGGCGCGGGCGGTGGTGGGACTGCTCGCCGAAACGGAGGAGAGCGCGCGGGGTCACGACATGGCAGGCTGAGCCGGATGCCCAGTTCCCCCCGGCCGCGTCATGGCTCCGCGCGGCCCGCCTCCGCCGTCGCCCCGTCCGCTCGACCCACCCCGCCCCGCTGGCGGCCGGCGGTCGTGGTGGCCGCGTTTCTGGTCGCCGCCGGGGTCGCCGTCGGCGTGGCGGCGCAGCGGCTGCCGGCCAGTGCCGAGGTGCTGGTGAGCGACGGGTTGGCCGCCCAACCGGCCGCCCAGTCGGCCGCGCCCGCGCCGCCCCCGTCGCCGTCCGGGTCGCCGTCCGGCCGGCCCGTGCCGAGCCCGTCGACGCCGGCCGGGCCGGTGCTGAGCCTGCCTGGCCCGGTGCCCTCGGCGGGGCGCGGCAGTTTCGGGTACGACGACCGGCCGGGCGGGGTGCTGGGCCGGTCGGGTGCGCTGCGGCGCTTCCGGGTGGCGGTGGAGAACGGTTCCGGGGAGGACGTGCGCGCCTTCGGCGATGCGGTGCAGACGGCGCTCGCCGGGGCGGGGAGCTGGGTGGACAGCGGCCAGCTGCGGTTGCAGCGGGTGCCGGCCGGTGCCGGCTACGACTTCACGATCTACCTCGCGACGGCCGGTACGGCAGGTCGGATGTGTCTGGCCGGGGGCACCGACATCCGGGTGGGCGGGCATCCGTACACCTCGTGCCGAACCCCGGGCAAGGTGATCATCAATCTGGACCGCTGGCTGCTGTCGGTGCCGCACATGGTGAAGGCCGGGGTGCCGCTGGAGCGGTACCGGCTCTACGTGATCAACCACGAGGTCGGCCACCAGTTGGGGCACCACCACGAGCGCTGCCCGGGTGCGGGCCTGCCGGCGCCGGTGATGCAGCAGCAGACGCTCTTCCTGAGCGGCTGCACGCCCAATCCCTGGCCGTATGTCGAGGGGCGGCGATACAGCGGACCGCTGGTGTGATCGTCCTGAAGATGGCAATGGGGCGCATTTCGCGGCAAGAGCGGTAAACGCGGCTAAATGCTCCGAATTGCGTGACACGCTGACGTCATGACGTCGTCGTCCCCTTACGACCCGCCTGCCGAGCGTGACCACGCTGCGGCCCACCCCGGTCGTCCGACCCGACTCGACTTCGACCGCCCCCCGGCCCACCCCGGAGTCGGGCATCCTGCGCCTGTCCGCCCGGGTCTGCGTCGGGTGCGGCGTCGGCGTCGGCGGGCCGTACTGCTGCTGGTCGCCGTGCTGGCGGTGGCCGGCACGGCGGCCGGCCTCACCGATCTGGTCCACCAGCGGACGGAGCGGCCACGCATGGGGGCTGCCGATCCACGCTCGGTCAACAGGGTCGGCGCGGGCGCCAGGGTGGAGCCCGGCCCGTACCGGACCGAGGCCTCCGGCAGCTTCGCCGCCGCCGACGGCCGCTCCCCGGTACGCGGATACGACGGGCCGCTGCGGCGTTACCGGGTCGCCGTCGAGCAGGGCGCGGGGCAGGACGTGGACGCCTTCGCCGCCACCGTGGACGAGGTGCTCGGCGACCGGCGCAGCTGGATCGGCTCGGACGAGCTGCGGGTGCAGCGGGTGGCCGAGGAGATCGTCGCCGACTTCACGATCTACCTGGTCACCCCGGCGACCTCCGAGCGGATGTGCGCCGAGGGCGGGCTGACCACCGAGCGGTACACCTCCTGCCGGCTTCCCGGCCAGGTGATCATCAACCTGGCCCGCTGGATGGAGTCGGTGCCCGACTACGGCGCGCCGCTGGAGGTCTACCGGACCTACGTGATCAACCACGAGGTCGGGCACGAGCTCGGCGAGGAGCACCAGTCCTGCCCCGGGCCGGGCGAGCCGGCACCGGTGATGCAGCAGCAGACGTACGGGTTGGACGGCTGCGTCGCCAACGCCTGGCCGTACGTCGACGGCTCCCGCTACTCCGGCCATCCGGTCGACGGCATCTGAGTTATTCCCGCTCCCGTATGTCGGGCGACGTGTCCCTCCTCATGGCCGGCGGGTGCCCCGCCGAGCGACAATGGCGCGGTTCACGACCGCCGATCCCGGGGAGTCCACCGTGTCGTTGCCCCCGCTCGTCGAGCCCGCCGCCGAGCTGACCGTTGACGAGATCCGCCGCTACTCGCGCCACCTGATCATCCCGGACGTCGGGGTCGAGGGGCAGAAGCGGCTGAAGAACGCCCGGGTGCTCTGCGTCGGCGCCGGCGGTCTCGGCTCGCCGGCCCTGATGTACCTCGCGGCCGCCGGCGTCGGGACGCTCGGCATCATCGACTTCGACACCGTCGACGAGTCCAACCTGCAGCGGCAGATCATCCACGGCGTCTCGGACATCGGCCGTTCCAAGGCCGAGTCCGCCGCGGCCTCGATCCGGGAGATCAACCCGCTGGTCCAGGTGGAGATCCACAACACCGCGCTGGACCGGGAGAACGTCAAGGAGATCTTCTCCCAGTACGACCTGATCGTCGACGGCACCGACAACTTCGCCACCCGCTACCTGGTCAACGACGCGGCGGTGCTGCTCGGCAAGCCGTACGTCTGGGGTTCGATCTACCGCTTCGACGGTCAGGCGTCGGTGTTCTGGGCCGAGCACGGCCCCTGCTACCGCTGCCTCTACCCGGAGCCCCCGCCGCCCGGCATGGTCCCGTCCTGCGCCGAGGGCGGCGTCCTCGGCGTGCTCTGCGCGTCGATCGGCTCGATCCAGGTCAACGAGGCGATCAAGCTGCTCACCGGCATCGGCGAGCCGCTGGTGGGCCGGCTGATGGTCTACGACGCCCTGGAGATGGAGTACCGCAAGATCAAGGTTCGCAAGGACCCGAACTGCGTGCTCTGCGGGGAGAACCCGACGGTCACCGACCTGCTGGAGGACTACGAGGACTTCTGCGGCGCGGTCTCCGAGGAGGCGCAGGAGGCGGTGGTCGACGCGACCATCACCGCGCTGGAACTGAAGGAGTGGCAGGACGCCGGCAAGGACGTCTTCCTGGTCGACGTCCGGGAGCCCGCCGAGTACGAGATTGTCCGGATCCCCGGCGCCACCCTTATCCCCAAAGGCGAGATCATCTCCGGCGAGGCGCTGGCCAAGCTCCCGCAGGACAAGCAGATCGTCCTGCACTGCAAGTCCGGCGTCCGCTCCGCCGAGGCGCTCGCCGCGCTGAAGGCGGCCGGCTTCCGCGACGCGGTGCACGTCCAGGGCGGCGTGCTCTCCTGGATCAAGCAGATCGATCCGTCGCTGCCCGCGTACTGAGTCGTCGTCGACGGGGCCCTTCCGATGCCGGGAGGGCCCCTTCGCGTACCCGCCGGTGGGCTGGGCCACCTCGGCCGAGATACCGAGGCGTAACCGCGTTTGCGCCGGTAGGGTGTCCGCCGTGGTCGACTTGGATGCCGCGATCGGCTTCGTCGTGGCGCACGGTGACGCGGTGGACCGCGCCCGCCTCTCCCGGCTGCGTACCGGCGCCCCGACGCCGGCCGAACTGCTCGACGCGGCCGAGACCGGGCAGACGCCGGATGGCGGCTGGCCGGCCACCCTGGCCAGCGACATCGCCTCCGTCGACGCGACCTGCTTCCGACTGGGCGAGCTGGACGACCTCGGCGCGCTCGGCCGTCCGGCGGCCCGGCACGCCCTGGACTGGCTGGCCGCCCGGCAGCTCTCCGACGGCGGCTGGGACGAGGACTCGGCGCTGGCCGGATTGGCCCCCGAGTGGGCCCGCCCCGGCGACCCGGAGGCCCGGCTCTACCTCACCGCCAACGCCGGGTTCTGGCTGACCGTCGCCGGGCTGGACGCCCGCGCCGCCGGCCCGCTCGACCACCGCGTCGGCGGGGCGTACGCCGGGGTGGTGCAGGCCGCGGCGCAGACGCTCGCCGCGCAGCTCGCTCCGGACGGGAGCTGGCCGTCGTTTCTCCCCGCCGGTTGGTTGAGCGCGGCGGTGCTCCACCGGCAGCAGCTGTACTACGAGTCGGCGCGGATCCAGGCGGTGCTGGCAGAACGGATCCCGGAGATGTCCCCGGCCGACGTGGCGTGGCTGGCCGCGACGCTGCGCCGGGTCGAGGTGGGCGAGGAGCAGTGGTTGCTGGTGTCGGCGCGCAAGCGGCTAGCCGAGACCCAACGCACCGACGGCGGCTGGGACAGCGACGACGGCCACCAGTTCGACGTGCACACCACGCTGCGGGCGATCCGGGCCTGCCGCCCGGCGGTCGCGTCGGCCGCCCCGGGCGGCTGAGCGACGGCCGGGGTCAGCGCAGGTGGCCGTCCCCGGTGACCACGTACTTGGTGCTGGTCAGCTCGGGCAGCCCCATCGGGCCGCGGGCGTGCAGCTTCTGGGTGGAGATGCCGATCTCGGCGCCGAAGCCGAACTCGCCGCCGTCGGTGAACCGGGTGGAGGCGTTCACCATCACCGCCGCCGCGTCGACCCGGGCCACGAACTCCCGGGCCGCGCTCTGCGAGTCGGTGACGATCGCCTCGGTGTGGCCGGTGCCGTACCGGCGGATGTGCGCGACCGCCGCGTCCAGCGAGTCGACGACGGCGACCGAGATGTCCGCCGAGAGGTATTCGGTGGCGAAGTCCTCCTCGGTGGCCGGGACCACCGCGGCCGAGTGGGCGGCCACCCGGGCGTCGCCGTGCACGGTCACCCCGGCGTCGGCGAACGCGCCGAGCATCGCGGGCAGGAACGCGTCGGCGATCTCCGCGTGCACCAGCAGCGACTCGGTGGTGTTGCAGGTGGAGAGGCGCTGGGTCTTGGCGTTCAGGGTGATGGCGACGGCCTTGGCGACGTCGGCGGCGGCGTCCACGTAGACGTGGCAGTTCCCCACCCCGGTCTCGATCACCGGCACGGTCGACTCCTCGACCACGGTCCGGATGAGCGACGCGCCGCCGCGCGGGATCAGCACGTCGACCAGGCCACGGGCGCGCATCAGCTCCTTGACGGAGTCGCGCGAGCTCGCGTCGAGCAGCTGCACCGCGTCCGCCGGCAGCCCCGCGCCGGCGACCGCGTCGCGGAGCACCGCGACCAGCGCCGCGTTCGAGTGGGCCGCCGAGGAGGAGCCGCGCAGCAGGGCCGCGTTGCCGGACTTCAGGCAGATTCCGGCGGCGTCCACGGTGACGTTCGGGCGGGCCTCGTAGATGATCCCGACCACCCCGAACGGCACCCGGACCTGCCGCAGCTCCAGGCCGTTGGGCAGGGTCGAGCCGCGGACCACCGCACCGACCGGGTCGGGCAGCGCGGCCATCTGGCGCAGCGCGTCCGCGATGCCGGCGACCCGGCCCGCGTCGAGCGCGAGCCGGTCCAGCACGGCCGCGCTCAGCCCGGCCTCCCGCCCGGCCGCCAGGTCCGTGGCGTTCGCGGCCAGGATCTCCCGCGTACGCGCCACCAGCGCGTCGGCCATCGCGACCAGCGCGGCGTCCTTCACCGTACGGGTGGCGACGGCCAGCGCCTCCGCCGCGTCCCGGGCCCGCCGGGCCTGCTCGACGACGCTCATCCTGCACTCCTCACAGCAGTACGAGGTCGTCGCGGTGGACGACCTCCCGTTCGTACGCCGGGCCGAGCGCCGCGGCGAGCTCTCCGGTGGAGCGGCCGAGCAGTCCGGGCAGCTCCACCGCGTCGTAGTTGACCAGCCCCCGGGCCACCGGTGCGCCGTCGACGTCCACCAGGTCCACCGGGTCCCCGGCGGTGAACGTTCCGTCCACGGCGACGATCCCGGCCGGCAGCAGCGACTTGCGCCGGCCCACCACGGCCTGCACCGCCCCCGGGTCGAGGTGCAGCCGACCACGCGGGGTGGTGGCGTGGGCCAGCCAGAAGAGCCGGGCGGCGGGGCGCTGCCGCCCGGGGTGGAAGAGCGTGCCGACCGGCTCGCCGGCCAGCGCCGGGGCGGCCAGCGGTGCGGCGGTGAGCACCACCGGGATGCCGAAGCCGGTGGCGATCCGGGCCGCCTCCACCTTGGTGACCATGCCGCCGGTGCCCACCCCGGCACGGCCCGTGCCGCCGATGTCGACCCCGGCCAGGTCCCGGTCGTCGCGGACCTCGGCGATCCGGGTGCTCTTCGGCCGGGTCGGGTCGCCGGTCCAGAGCGCGTCCACGTCCGACAGGAGCACCAGCAGGTCGGCGTGGACCAGGGCGGCCACCAGCGCGGCCAGCCGGTCGTTGTCACCGAACCGGATCTCCTCGGTGGCCACCGTGTCGTTCTCGTTGACGATCGGCACCGCCCGCAGGTCGAGCAGCTTGCGCAGGGTCCGGTACGCGTTGCGGTAGTGCACCCGCCGGGTCACGTCGTCGACGGTGAGCAGCACCTGCCCGACGGTCAGCCGGTGCCGGGCGAAGCTGGCCGCGTACCGGCGGATCAGCAGGCCCTGCCCGACGCTGGCGGCGGCCTGCTGGGTGGCCAGGTCGCGCGGGCGCCGGGCCAGCCCGAGCGGGGCGAGGCCGGCGGCGATCGCGCCGGAGGAGACCAGCACCACCTCGCGTCCGCCGGCGGCCAGCGCGCCGAGCGTGTCGACCAGCGTGTCGACCTGGGCGTCGTCCAGCCCGCCCGCCGCCGTGGTCAGCGAGGACGAGCCGATCTTGACGACGATCCGCCGGGCCGAGGTGACTGCTTCGCGCACCCGACCATTCTGCGCGGTCGGGGCCGCCGTGCCGATCGCCGTTCCCATATCGTGGCTGGCCGTGACACCTGACGAGTACGTGGAGGCGGTGCTCGACCTGGTCGAGCGGATCCCGCCGGGCCGGGTGATGTCCTACGGGGCGGTGGCCGACGCGCTCGCCGAGCGCTCGGGGCGGGCGTCGGCCCGGCTGGTGGGCTCGATCATGGCCCGGCACGGGGGCGGGGTGCCCTGGCACCGGGTGGTGAACTCCGCCGGCCGGTTGCCGCCGGGGCATGAGCGGGAGGCGCGGGCCCGGTTGCGGGCCGAGGGCTGCCCGCTGCGCCCGTCCGGGGTGGACATGAAGGCGGCGGTCTGGTCGCCGGAGGAGGGGATGTGACCCGGGCCATACCGTGAGTAACATTCGGCCCCATGGACGCGACGGGGCCGAGCGGGCGGCTGCCCCGCCGGGTGCGCGCCGGCACCTCGGTGAGTCCGGCTACCTGCGGCTCGCGGCGCTCACCCGGGACGCGGTGGCCGGGCTGGCGGACGCGGTCCGCGGGGTCGACGGCCTGCGGCTGATGGCCGAGCCGGAGTCGACCGTGGTCTGCTTCACCAGCACCGACCCGGGGCCCGACCTCTTCGTGCTGGTCGACGAGCTGACCGCCCGGGGCGGGCACACCCAGCCGCAGCTGTCGTACGCCTGCCTGCCGGCCAGCGTGCACCTGACGGTGACCGCGGCGGTGGCCCCCCGGGTGGCCGAGTTCGGCCCGGACCTGGCCGACGCGGTCGCGGCGGCCCGAGCAGCCGGTCCGGTCGCGCTGCCGGCGGAGCTGCTGGCGCTCGCCGGCAGCCTGACCCCGAAGGCGCTCACCCCGGAGCTGATCGCCGGGCTCGCCGCCGGCCTCGGCCTCGGCGGCGTGACGGCGGCCGTCTCGGCGATCGGCCCCGGCCCCGGCGTCGCCGAACAGTGACGAGACGCGTCACCCGGCCGGGGCATCGTCCCCGACCGGGTGACGGGTCGTTCAGCTCGCGTCGGCCGCCGTCACGGTGAACGAGGCGGTGTTGTCGCTCGGGTCCACGTCCTGCACCTCAGCGCCGTAGAAGTAGCTCGACGAGACCGTGTACGAACCCACGCCCAGATCACCGGCCGGCGTGCCGGCGGGTGCGGCGAGGATGACGTCGAAGGTCCGCTCCTCGCCCGGCATGAACCGGCCCCCAGGCACGCTGAATCCATCGCTCCAGCTCGGCATGTCCTGCGGCTCGATGTGGTGGACGACCACCCCGGCCGGCAGGCTGGCGGTCACCGGCAGGTCGAACGACGGGGCGTCGTTGCCGTACCGGACGGTGACCGGCATCCGGCCGCTGAGGCTGCCGTCGGGCAGCCGGTCGAGGGTGACGTTCCCGGCGGTCATCCGGAGGTCGCTGTCGACGGCCTGGACGTACGGCCGAGGCTTCTTCAGGCTGCCCTTCGTGGACCGGAACAGGGTGGTGAAGGCGGCGGTGTCGGCCAACTCCGGCTTTCCGTTCGGCTCCACGGCGATCTCGGTGCCGGCGACCGTCATGGCGTAGTCGCGCGGGGTGGTCCAGACGTGGAACCCCAGCGAGTACGTCTGGCTGTCGCCGGGCTGGACCTGCTCGCCCAGGCACTGGATACGCAGCCGGTTCGCCTCCTGCCCGATGAAGAAGCAGGGACCGCCCGGCGTGATCGTCGTGTGCGAGGCCCCGGCCGGCTCGGTGAAGGTCAGGCTCGGGTAGTCGGCCACCGTTCCTTCGTTGGTGACGACGGCGGTGAGGGTGCCGACGTACCCCTGGTCGGTGGGCTCCAGCACCAGGCGCTCGGCCGTGACGGACATGGCGCCGGTCGACTCCGGCGCCGCGGCGGCAGGTGCGGCGAAGGCCAGCAGCGCCAGCGCCGGACCTAGCGTGGCGGCGGCGAGTCGGCGCCCGGTGGAAATGGTCATGGACATGAAGGTGTTCCTCCCCGTGGTCCCCGTTGTGCGCCGTCCCCCGGCGCCAATCGACGATCACCATATCGGCGCGGGCCGATCAGTGTGGTCCCGGCGGACGAAACGGGCCCGGCGCGGTGTGCCGGGCCCGTTCTCGGGGCATTCAGCTCGCGTCGGCCGCCGTCACGGTGAACGAGGCGGTGTTGTCGCTCGGGTCCACGTCCTGCGGGTCGGCACCCCAGAAGTAGCTGCCGGCCACGGTGAACGTCCCGGTGCCCAGCTCGCCCGCGGTGGTCCCCGCCGGCGCGCTGAGGATCACGTCGAAGGTCCGCTCCTCGCCCGGCATGAACCGGCCGCCCGGCACGGTGAACCAGTTGGGGAAGCTCGGCATGTCCTGCGGCTCGATGTGGTGGACCGCCACCCCGGCAGGCAGGGCGGCGTCGACGTTGAGCATGAAGGTCGGGGCGTCGTTGCCGTAGCGCACGGTGACCGGCATCCGGCCGAGCAGGCTGCCGTCCGCCTGCCGGGTCAGCACCACCGCGCCGCCCCGGATGCTCAGGTCGGTCTCGGTGGCCTGCACGTACGGCCGGGGCTTCTTCAGGCTCCCGGTGGTGGAGCGGAGCAGCGTGGTGAAGCGGGTGCTGTCGGCGGCCCGGGTGGCGCCGTCCGGGACCACCTCGATACGGCCGCCGTCGGCGATCATCGGGTAGTCGCGGGCGGTGGTCCAGACGTGGAAGCCAAGCCGGAAGGTGACACTCTGCCCGGCCTCGATCCGGTCGCCCATGCAGCCGACGACCAGCCGGTTCTCCACGAGCCGGTCGTAGAGGCAGGCGCCGCCGGGCTCGATCGTGCTGAACGAGGCGGCGGCCGGCTCGGTGATGACCAGGTTGACCGACGTCGCGGTCGACCTCCGGTTGGTCACCGTGGCGGTGAGCGTCCCGACGTACCCCCGGTCGGTCGGGTCGAGGACGAGCCGCTGGGCGGTGATGTCGGTGCCGCCGGTCGTTCCGGTCGGCGCGGCGGCGGCCGGCGCGGTCAGGGTGAGCAGGGCGGCGGCCCCGCCGAGCAGCGCGGTGGCGATCCGTGCCGTACGTGTGGTCATGCTGGTCCTCCCGTGGATCCCCGTTGGTGGGCGGCGGCGCTTCCGTCCGCCCGATGGTGGTGACACGTCCATCTCGGACGGTCGGTTGCGGCACGGCCTGTCGCCAATGTGACGCGGCGACCCGGGGGCACCGGGTCGCCGCGCGGCTAGCCGACCGTCTTCAGGTCGACCTGGTTGTCCTTCCACTTCAGGTCGCTCCAGTACCGCTCCTGGGAGTCGTAGTGGATGACACTCAGGGTCGGCGGACCGCCGATGCCCGGCGGGTCGTACCGGAAAGTGAAGGTGTACGTCTTCCGTTTCCCGGCCGGCAGGCCGTCCAGGACACAGGCGCCCGACCCCTCCGACCGCACCTCCCGGCACCGGGCCAGGTCCCCGCCGGCGGGCTCGCCGATGCTGTAGAAGTCGGAGAAGCCGAGCAGGGGCACGTCCACGGGTCCCTTGTTCACCACGATGACGGTGACCGAGCCGGTCCGCTTGCCCGTCGCGTCCGGCGGCCCGACGACCAGGTCACCGGCCGTCAGGGTGAGGTCGGTCAGCCGGGGGTCGACTCCGAACTTCGTCGGCCCGGCGGTCTGGTCGAACCGGTCGCCGATCCAGGCGTACGTCCGCCACTGCCGCTGCGGTGCCCATGACGGCGTGCTGCAGCAGGGTTGGATGTCGGCCACATGCACCCGGACCTGCCGGTCGGACTCGACGGAGAACGCGGTGATGTCCTCCATCCCGTCGCGGGTGCCGACCACCCGGCCCATCGTGACGATCCGTCCGGCTCCGTCCCGGTCGAACGCCACCAGCTGTTTCTCCGAGGCCTCGCCGTACCGGCAGCCCACCAGGGCGACCGTCTCGGTCGCGCCGTCGTCGTCCAGGTCGCCGTAGGCGAGGTCGCCCAGCACCGCCGGCAGCGACTCGTTGAGCGGGCCGGTCCGGAGCCGGACGTCCTTGCTGGTGCATGTCGTGGGCGGCATCTCCCCGGGCCAGACGGCCAGGTCGACGCGGGTGGCGAGGAGCTGGGCCCGGCTGATCCGGCCGTCCGGCGCCGCCGGGGTGGGGCTGGCGGTGCTCGGCGTGGGCGACGCGGTGGACGGGCTAGGTGCCGGGGTCGCCGGCGACGGGGTGGGCTCCCCGGTCTGGGCGGGCGCGGGCGGCGGGCCGGACCGCCGGTCCAGGGCCGCGTTCGCGCCGACCGGGACCGCCACGGCGAGCACCACGGCCGCCGCGGTGACCACCACGGCCCGCCGCCGCCGGCGCCGCACGGTCGTCCGGACGGCGGCCGGACCGGCCGGGTGCACGGCCGGGGTGAGGGCCTCGCGGTACGCCGCGAACTCCCCGCTGACCAGCATGTCGTCGAAGTCAGTCATGGTCGTTCACCTCGTTCGTGGCGAGCTCGGTCGCCAGCGCCGCTCGGCCCCGGTGCAGCCAGGACTTGACCGTGCCCTCCGGCACGTCCTCCTGCTGCGCGATCTGGGTGACGGAGAGATCCGCCAGGTAGTGCAGCACCACGGCGCGGCGATGGTTCGCCGGCAGCAGCGCCAGGGCGGCGGTCAACGCCACCCGGTCCGGGCCGGGCCCGGGCACGTGCTCCTCCCGCTGACGTAGGAGCCACGTCTGCGCGGTCCGCAGGCGCCGCCACCGGCTGCTGGCCAGGTTCCAGGCGACCCGCCGCACCCAGGCCACCGGATCGTCGTACCGGGACACCTGGGACCAGCGGGCGAAGGCCCGGCAGAACGCCTCCTGCACCAGGTCCTGCGCCTGCGACAGGTCACCGCAGTAGGCGGTGAGCTGGAGCGTCAACGACCGGAAGTGCGCGTGGTACAACTCGTCGAAGTCGACCCCGTCGGTCCGTTCCCGGCCCTCCCGCCGGCCCGCGGCCCGCTCGGGTGGAGGCTCGTCGAGCCTCGGTTCCCCCGTCACCATCATCTGGTCCTCCCCGTGCCGTCGCCGCCGATGCGGTCGACGCTCGTCACACGTGTCGATGCTCCCGACGGTTGCGCCGGTTGCCGCCGGAGCGCTGTGGTTGACTGTCAGATCGGGGACACGCGAGGGAGGCCCGAGGTGCAGCTACCGGCGGTGCTCGGCGAGCCGATCCGGTTCGTGCTGAACTGGGGACGGCGTTACTCGCTCTGGGTGTTCAACTTCGGGCTGGCCTGCTGCGCCATCGAGTTCATCGCCACCAGCATGGGCCGGCACGACTTCATCCGGCTCGGCGTGATCCCGTTCGCCCACGGTCCCCGGCAGGCCGACCTGATGGTGGTCTCCGGCACGGTCACCGACAAGATGGCCCCGGCGATCAAGCGGCTCTACGACCAGATGCCCGAGCCGAAGTACGTCATCTCGTTCGGCGCCTGCTCCAACTGCGGTGGCCCCTACTGGGACTCGTACTCGGTGACCAAGGGCGTCGACCAGCTCATCCCGGTCGACGTCTACGTGCCCGGCTGCCCGCCCCGGCCGGAGGCGCTGCTGCACGGCATCCTCCGCCTCCAGGAGAAGATCGCCGCCGAGCAGTCCGGCATCGGCGGCGTCAGCCGCCCCGACCCGCTCGCCCCGCCGGTCGACGCCGGGCCCGCGGAGGCCGCGCCGCGCCCGGTGGCATCCCTCACCGCGCCACCGGTACGTCCTCCGGCCGGCTGAGGACGGCACTGGCGGTCGGGGATTAGCCTGCGGACCATGACCCAGTCCGCGGACAAGCGCTCCGCCTTCATCGTCGACGTGCTGACCGAGGAGTTCGGCGCGTCGATGGCGCTCGACCCGGCGGCGTTCCGCCGCAAGTTCCGCAAGATGGCGGCGTCCCCGTTCGCCTTCTACCGGGGCAGCGCCTCGCTGTTCTACGCCGACCAGCGCGGCGACTTCGCCGACGACCGGTTCCTCGACGAGCGGACCAGCCGGGTCTGGATCCACGGCGACCTGCACGCGGAGAACTTCGGCACGTACATGAACGCCTCCGGGCAGCTGGTGTTCAACGTCAACGACTTCGACGAGGCGTACGTCGGGCCGTTCACCTGGGACCTGAGGCGCTTCGCGGCCAGCGTGGCGCTGCTCGGCTACGGCAAGGCGCTCTCCGACCGGGTGATCGGGGAACTGGTCAGCGGCTTCGCCCGCTCCTACCTCACCGAACTGCGGGCCATCGCGGCCGGCGGGGACGACGCGATCGGCTCGATCACCCTGGACAACGCCGACGGCGTGCTGCGCCGGGTGCTCCAGCAGGCCCGGCTCAACACCCGGGTCGAGCTGCTCGGGACGCAGACGACCATCGACAACTACGACCGCCGGTTCTCCCTCGGTGACGGCGTGTTCGAGGTCGACGAGGAGACCCGGGAGCAGGTCCGCGCCGCCTTCCACGACTACCTCGACACCCGGCCGGAGTCCGCGATCCGGCTGCGCCCGATTGCGGCGAACATCAAGGACGTGGTGCTGCGCAAGGGGGTCGGGATCGGCTCGGCCGGTCTGCCGTCGTACAACCTGCTGCTGGAGGGGCACACCCAGGCGCTGGAGAACGACGTGGTCATCTACATGAAGCAGGCCCAGGTGCCGGCGGTGGCGCGGTACATCGACGACGAGCGGGTCCGCGGCTACTTCACGCACCAGGGCCACCGGACCGCCGAGTCGCAGCGGGCGCTCCAGGCGTACGCCGACCCGTGGGTGGGCTTCACCGAGCTGGACGGGACCGGCCAGCTCGTCGCCGAGGTCTCGCCGTACGCGGCCGACCTGGACTGGGCCGACGTCAACGAGCCGGAGGAGCTGGCCGGGGTGCTCACCGACCTGGGGCGCGCGGTGGCCCGGATGCACTCGGTCGCCGACGACGAGTCCAGCCACGACCTGGTCGACTACTCCACCGAGGAGGCGATCGTCGCCGCCGTCGACGCCGACGCGGAGACCTTCGTCCGGCACCTGGTCGACTTCGCACACGGGTACGGCGTCCAGGCCCGCCACGACCACCAATTCTTCGTGGACCTGTTCCGCAACGGCAGGCTGCCCGGCATCTGAGCCGCCCCGGCCCGGCCGCTCAGGCGGTGAAGTCGAGCACCACCTTGATGTCGTCCGGTCCGGGGGTGTACGCCTCGGCGTACGCCGCCACCGGCACCCGGCGGGTGATCAGCGAGTTCAGCCAGGCCTGGTCGGCCCGGGCGAGCGCCTCGGCGGCCAGGTCCCAGTGCCGCTTGTTGGCGTTGACCGAGCCGAAGACCACGTTGTTCTCCAGCACCAGGGCCCGGTTGAGCGCGCCCGCGTCGAAGTCGATGGTCCGGCCGCCGCTGGACACCCCGGTCAGGCAGACGATGCCGGTCGGCGCGGCCTTGCACATCGCGTCGAGCACCACCACCGGCGCCCCGGTGCACTCCACGACCACGTCCGGCTCGAACTCCAGCTCGCTCACCGGCGAGGTGTGGTACGTCGCGCCGAGCGCCCGGACCAGGTCCGGCTTCGGCCCCTCGGTGTTCCGGTCCAGCACGTGCACCGACAGCCCGCGCTGGGTGGCGAGCAGGGCGGCCAGCAGGCCGATCGGCCCGGCCCCGGTGACCAGCACGGTCTGCGGCTTCCACTCGGTGCGGCGACCGATCCGCTCGATGTGGTCCCAGGCCTTCGCCACCACGCTCGTCGGTTCCAGCAGCATCCCGACCGGGGCGAGGACCGGGTCCAGGCCGACGGCGAACTTGGGCTGTACCCGCCACCGGTCCCGGGCGAACCCGGACAGCGCCTTGATGCCGTGCTCGGTGTACTGCCCGTTGCGGCACATGTCCCACTCGTCCACCGCGCAGTTCGGGCAGGGCAGCGGGTCGGGGTGCCGGACGACGCCGGCCACCAGGTCGCCGGCCTGGAGGGTGCCGGTGGGGTCCTCCAGCACCCGGCCCAGCGCTTCGTGGCCCAGCACGAGCCGTTCCTGACCGGGTGGCGCCTCCCCGTAGGCCCCGGCGATGATCTCCTGGTCGGTGCCGCAGATGCCCACCGCCAGCGCCTCGACCAGGATCGCACCCTCCTCGGAGGCCGGCTCGGGCCACTCCTCGGTCAGGCGCAGCGAATCGGGGACACCGGGAGTCACAGTCACAGCGCGCACGGTCTTCATCTTTCCCCGCCCGGGCACCGCCCGCCCGGCAAAGCGACCAGAACCTCCCGGCCGGGAGCGCGGGCGGCCCGACACGGGTGCGGCCAGCCGGCCATAGGATCAGCGGCATGACTCCGGAAGAGGTCGGCCAGCGGCTGGTCGCGCTGCTCGCGCCCGTCGAGGCCACCGCGTCGGTCTCCGGCGGTCAGGGGTACGCCCGGGCCACCGTCGACGTACCCCCGGCGAGCTGGCGGGACGCGGTGCGCGCGGCCCGCGACGACGCCGAGCTGGGCCTGAATTTCTTCGACTGGCTGTCGGCGGTCGACGAGCTGGCCGACGGCTTCGACGTGGTGGTGCACCTCTGGTCGACGACCGGGCGGCACGGGCTGCTGCTGCGGACCCGGGTGCCCCGGGAGGTGGCGACCGTGGCGTCGGTGGTCGACCTCTATCCGGGCGCGGCCTGGCACGAGCGCGAGACGTACGAGATGTTCGGCATCGCTTTCGACGGGCACGGCGAGCTGAAGCCGCTGCTGCTGCCGCCGGAGTTCGAGGGGCACCCGCTGCGCAAGGAGTTCATCCTCGCCTCCCGGGTGGCCAAGCCCTGGCCGGGCGCCAAGGAGCCGGGCGAGTCGGCGGCCGGCGGCGGCCGGCGGCCGATCCGCCCGCCGGGCGTGCCGGCGCCCGGGGAGTGGGGCGCCACGCCGACCCCGGCCGGCGCGGCCGGCGCCGGCGAGGGCCCGCGCGGCGGCACGCCGGCCCGCCCGGCCCGGGAGCGTCCCGCGCGGCCGGCCCCCGGCGAACGTCCGGCCCGCCCGGGAGCCGCCGAGCGCCCGACCGGGCCGACCCGCGCCGAGCCGGTGGCCGGCGACGAGCCCACGGCTGAGGAAGGAAACGCCTGATGCCGACCTGGTTGGAGCTGGTCCTCCGGGTGGCAGCCGTGCTGGTCGCGTTCCTCACCCTGCCGCTGGTCGTGGGGCAGGTCGAGCACAAGGTCATGGCGCACATGCAGGGCCGGCTCGGCCCGATGTACGCGGGCGGCTTCCACGGCTGGGCGCAGCTGGTCGCGGACGGGATCAAGTTCGTGCAGAAGGAGGACGTCACGCCGCGCGACGCGGACCGGGCGGTCTTCCGCCTGGCCCCGGCGGTGGCGCTGGTGCCGTACCTGCTCGCCCTGCTGGTGATCCCGCTCGGCCCGGGTGACCTGGTCGGACAGCCGCTGGACATCGGCCTCTTCTTCGTCCTCGCGGTGGTCGGCGTCGGCGTGGTGGCGGTGCTGATGTCGGCGTGGGCGTCGGCCAACAAGTACAGCCTGCTCGGCGGCCTGCGCGGCGCGGCCCAGCTGCTCGGTTACGAGCTGCCGCTGGTGCTGGCCGCCGCGTCGGTGGCGATGGCGGCGGGCACGCTCAGCCTCTCCGGCATCGTCGAGGCGTGGCGGCCGTGGTGGCTGCTCTGGCAGGCGCCCGCGATGGTGGTCTTCTTCGTCGCCGGGCTGGCCGAGATCCGGCGACCGCCGTTCGACATGCCGGTGGCCGACTCCGAGCTGGTCTTCGGCTACATGACCGAGTACACCGGCCTGCGTTTCGCCTTCTTCCTGCTCGCCGAGTACGTCGGCATCGTGGTGATCGCCGCGCTGACCACCGTGCTCTTCCTCGGCGGCTGGCATGGCCCGTTCGCCGACGCCCAGCTCGGCTGGCTCTGGACCCTGATGAAGGTCTTCGCCGTCGCCTTCGTGATCATCTGGCTCCGGGTGTCCTACCCCCGCCTCCGCGAGGACCAGCTCCAGCGCCTCTGCTGGCTGGTGCTGGTCCCGCTGGCCCTGGCCCAGCTCGTCCTGACCGCCGCCGTCCGCCTCGCCCTCTGACCGGACGCCTCAGCGCAGCGGGGTGTGGGCGGGGTCGACCCGCTCAGCCGGCGGGGGCGGTGGGGGCGGCGTGCCGTCGCCGAAGGGGCGACCGCCCAGGGACTCGCGGTCGTGCGGGGTCAGCCAATTGGACAGGTCGGGGCCGAGGGGGACCACACCCGTCGGGTTGATGTCCCGGTGCACCTCGTAGTAGTGCCGCTTGATGTGGTCGAAGTCGATGGTGTCGCCGAAGCCGGGGGTCTGGAACAGGTCCCGCGCGTACGCCCAGAGCACCGGCATCTCGGTCAGCTTCTGCCGGTTGCACTTGAAGTGGCCGTGGTAGACCGGGTCGAAGCGGACCAGCGTGGTGAAGAGCCGCACGTCCGCCTCGGTGATCGTGTCGCCCACCAGGTACCGCTGCCCGGCCAGCCGCTCGCTCAGCCAGTCCAGCCGGTCGAACAGCCGGTGGTACGCCATCTCGTACGCATACTGGCTGCCGGCGAAGCCGCACCGGTAGACGCCGTTGTTGACGTCGGCGAAGACCACCGCGTTGACCTCGTCGATCTCGTCCCGCAGCCGCTCCGGGTGCAGCTCCGGCGCGCCCTCGCGGTGGTACGCGGTCCACTCGGTCGACAGGTCCAGGCTCATCCGGGAGTAGTCGTTGGTGACCACCTGCCCGGTCGGCACGTCCACGATCGCCGGCACGGTGATGCCGCGTTCGTACCCGGGGAAGCGCTTGAAGTACGCCTCGGCCAGCCGCTCGATGCCGAGCACCGGGTCCCGTCCGCCCGGGTCCAGGTCGAAGGTCCAGCTCCGGGCGTCGTGGGTCGGCCCGGCCACCGCCATCGAGATGGCGTCCTCCAGCCCGAGCAGCCGGCGGACGATGATCAGCCGGTTGGCCCACGGGCAGGCCCGGCTGACCGCCAGCCGGTACCGACCGGGCTCCACCGGCCAGCCGTCGCGGCCGTCGGCGGTGATCCGCGTGGCGATGTAGCGCTGGTCCCGGGTGAACTCGCCGCCGGGCTCGACGTACGTGCCGTCGGTCCGGGCCTCGTCGCTGTCCGCGCTCACGCCGCCTCCTCGCCGTCGTCCACCGCGCCGGCCCTGCCGGCGTCCGAGTCCCATCATGGTCGCTCGGGAGTCCCGGGGCAGCCGGACGAGCCGGGGACTAGGCTGCCGCGGTGACCGATGTGGAGGCGGCGGCCCGACGTTTCATCACTGACGTGTGGAACGGCGGCCGCGAGGAGACGGCGTACGACCTGATCGCCGAGGACTGCCCGGGGCTGGGCGGGACCGGGCCGGACGCGACGCTCGCCTGGCACCGGGATCGGCGGGCGGCCTTCCCGGACCTGCGCTACAAGATCGTCGACGTGGTGGCGGCCGGGGACCGGGTAGCCGTGCACTGGCGGGCCGCCGGCACCCAGGCCGGCCAGTTCGGCGCGGTGCCGCCGACCGGGCGGGTGGTCAGCTACTCGGGGGCGACGTTCCTGCGTTTCGACGAGACCGGCCGGATCCTCGACATGTGGAGCGTCAACGAGCTGTTCCAGCTCCTCCAGCAGCTCGGCGTCGAGATGCTCCCGCCGCGGCGAGGCGTCACCGACCCCGGGGCGTGATCCGATCGATCGACAGGTTCACCGGGAACGGCTCCCCGGTGTCCACGAACTTGGTCCATCGCCCGGTCTCCGGGTGGACCGCACCTCCACGCCCTCGGTCACCGTACCGCCGGTAAGAGCCGGGTGGTGGTCGCGCGCGCCGGGGGCACAGGGCAGGATGGGCGGCATGAGCGAGCGGAGCGGTGTGCCCGGCGAGGGGCTGGTGAAGGGGCTGGCGGTCACGCTCAAGACGATGACCCGCCATGCCACCACCCAGCAGTACCCGGATGTCGCCCCCGAGCTGCCACCCCGCTCCCGCGGCGTGATCGCGCTGCTGGCGGAGAACTGCACGGTCTGCATGCTCTGCGCCCGGGAGTGCCCGGACTGGTGCATCTACATCGACTCGCACAAGGAGGAGGTGGCGGTGCCCGGCGCCGCCCGCCCCCGCCAGCGCAACGTGCTCGACAAGTTCGACATCGACTTCTCGCTCTGCATGTACTGCGGCATCTGCATCGAGGTCTGCCCCTTCGACGCGCTCTACTGGTCGCCCGAGTTCGAGTACGCCGAGTACGACATCAAGGACCTGCTGCACGACAAGGACCACCTCGGCGAGTGGATGGCCACCGTCCCGCCGCCGCCGGCGCACGACCCCCACGGCGACCCGGCCAAGGAGGAGATCACCGCCGCGCGCAAGGCCGTCGCCCCGGCCCGCCCCGCCGCCGTACGCCCCGAGCCCGGCCCCGCCGCCGACGGAGGTACGGCCCCATGACGGGTGCGGACGTGCTGCTGGTCGCCCTCGGCGCGGTGGCGGTCGGCGCGGGTGTGCTGGTGGTGAGCACGAAACACCTGGTCCGGGCCGGGCTCTACCTGGTGGTCTGCCTGGGTGCGCTGGCCGGCGACTACCTGGTGCTCACCGCCGAGCTGGTGGCCTGGGTGCAGGTGCTGATCTACGTCGGCGCGGTGGTGGTGCTGTTGCTCTTCGCGGTGATGCTGACCCGCGCGCCGATCGGCGCCTCGGACGACCTGGACCGGCCGGGCTGGCCGGCGGCGCTGATCGGCGGCGGCAGCGGGCTGGGCCTGGCCGTGCTGCTGGTCGACGCGTTCCGCTGGTCCCGGGTGGAGCTACCCGCCGCGGGCACCGCCGACCGCCTCGGCGAGCAGGTCTTCCGCTCCTGGGTGCTGCCCTTCGAGGTGTTGTCGGTGCTGCTGCTCGCCGCCCTGGTCGGCGCGATCGTGTTGTCCCGCCCCGACATCGGCCGCCCGGCGGACGAGGGCGGGCGCGCGTGAGGCCGGTCATCCCGTACGTCACCGCCGCGCTCCTCTTCGGCCTGGGCGGCTACGGCGTGTTGCGCCGCCGCAACGCCGTGCTGGTGCTGATGGCGGTCGAGCTGATGTTGAACGCGGTCAACCTGATCCTGGTCACCGCGGACACCACGGTCCGGGCGCAGCTGCCGCACGCCGGGCAGGTCTTCGCGCTCTTCGTGATCGTGCTCGCCGCCGCCGAGATCGGCGTGGGGCTGGCCATCGTGCTCCAGCTCTACCGGTTGCGGGCCAGCGTCGCGGTGGACGAGGTGCCGCTGACCGAGGCTCCGACGCCCGTCCCGGCGGGTACCCGGCCGGCGGCCGCCGCCGAGGGGCCGCAGACCGTGAGCGGCGTCGACGGGCCGGAGGTGCGCGGATGAGCGAGGGCCTCGGGCGGCTGGCGCCGCTCGTACCGCTGCTGCCCGGCCTGCCGCTGGCCGCCGGCCTGGTGGGGCTGCTGCTGCCGCCGTCGCCGCGCGGTGCGGCGACCGGCGAGGACCGGGCCCGGAAGGTGGCGATCGCGCTCGGTGTGGCCGGCGCGGCCGGGGCGCTGCTCGCCGCGCTGGCGTTGCTGAGCCGGGTGGACCATCTGGTCGAGGGCTCGACCACCTGGGTCGACCTGGGCGGGTTGCGGGTCACGCTCGGCTATCGGCTGGACGGGGTGGCCGTCCTGGTGGCCACGGCGGTGGCCGCGGTCGCCCTTGCCGTGCAGGTCTACTCGATCGCCTATCTGAAGCGCGGCCCGCACGACGACGTCGAGGTGGACCACCGCTATCCGCCGTACGCGGCGCAGATCAGCCTGTTCACCGCCGCGATGCTGGTGGTGGTGGTCTCCGGCGACCTGATCATGCTGCTGGTCGGCTGGGAGGTGATGGGCATCTGCTCCTACCTGCTCATCGCCCACGACCGTCGGCTGCCGGAGGCGCCCGCCGCCGCGGTGAAGGCGTTCCTGGTCACCCGCGTCGGTGACGTGGGCTTCCTGCTGGGCATCGCGCTGCTCGGCGTCTCCGCCGGCAGCTTCCGGATCGCCGACGTGCTCGCGCACCCCTACTCCACCGGTACGCTCACCGCCGCCTGCCTGCTGCTGCTCGCCGGCGTCGCCGGCAAGAGCGCCCAGTTCCCGCTGCACACCTGGCTGCCGGACGCGATGGCCGGCCCGACCCCGATCTCCGCGCTGATCCACGCCGCCACCATGGTCGCCGCCGGCGTGTACGCGGTGGCCCGGCTCTTCCCGCTCTTCGAGCGCGCCCCGATGGCGCTCGCGGTGCTCGGGGTGATGGCCTCGATCACCCTGCTGCTGGGCGCATTCGCGGCCACCGCGCAGGACGACATCAAGCGGGTGCTGGCCTGGTCCACGGTCTCCCAGATCGGCTACATGACCGGCGCGCTCGCGGTCGGCGCGCCCACCGCGGCGCTGTTCCACCTGCTCAGCCACGCCGCGTTCAAGGCGCTGCTCTTCCTCGCGGCCGGCGCGGTCATCCACGCGGTGGGCACCACGCTGATGTCCCGGATGGGTGGTCTACGCAGCACCATGCCGGTGACCTTCTGGTGCACGGTGGTCGGTCTCGGCGCGCTGGCCGGGGTGCCGCCGCTGTCCGGGTTCTGGAGCAAGGACGGCGTGCTCGCCGCCGCCGAGGCCGCCGCGCTGGCCGGCGCCGGCCCGGCGCCGCAGTGGGTCGGCTGGCTGGTCTGGCTGGCCGGGCTGCTCGGCGTCGCCGTCACCGCCTGGTACGCCACCCGCCTGCTGCTGCGTACCTTCTTCGGCGCCACCCGGATCCCGCTGGCGCATCCGCACGATCCGCCGGCGCTGATGCGCTGGCCGGTGCTGCTGCTGGCGGTCCCGGCGGCGCTGCTCGGCCTGGCCGGCTTCTGGGGGCCGTTCACCAACCGGATCTTCGCGCCGATCACCGAGGCCGAGCTGACCGACTTCGGCGACTCGCTGGCCCACCTCACCCCTGCGGTGCTGCTCCCGCTGGTCCTGCTGCTGGTCGGCGCGGGAGTGGCGTGGGCCGGCTGGCGCCGGGACCCGGCCGCCGACCCGGCCCGCTTCCTGGGTCCGCTGCGGCCGGTCTTCGCCCGGGCGTTCCGGCTCGACGACATCCAGCACGCCCTCGTGGTACGCCCGGCGACGGCGCTCGCCCGGGCCGCGCGTACCGGGGACGAACTGGTGGTGGACGGGGCGGTCGAGGGCAGCGGCCGCGCCGCGGTGGGCCTGGGTGGGGGCCTGGCCGCGCTGCACCGCGCGGCCCTGCCGCGCGCGGCGGCCGGCGTGCTGGCCGGCGCCCTGCTGATCGGCCTCGCCGTGGCGCTGATCGGCGGAGCATCGTGAGCGCGAGGAGCGAGCCGGTGTTGCGAGCCCCGCAGTCGCGAACTGAGGTGGTGACGTGAGCCTCGGACAGTTCCTGCTCGTCGCGGTCCTCGCCGTGCCGGCGGTGGGCGCGGTGGCTGTGGCGGCCATCCCGCACGACCCGGCGGCCCGGCTGGTCGGCACGGTCGCCGCCGCGCTCACCCTGCTGGCCACCCTGCCCCTGGTCGGCGGCGACCACGGCTGGTTCGGCTACGGGCCGCGTCCCGCCGTGCAGCCCTGGCACCGGCTCGACCTGCGTTGGGTGCCCGGCCTCGACCTGCGCTTCCACCTCGGGGTGGACGGCATCTCCTGGCCGCTGGTGGTGCTCACCGCCCTGCTCACCCTGCTCTGCTGCGGGTACACGCTGTGGCGGGTGCCGGCCGGTGGCAGCGGCCGGGCGCTGGTCGCGTTGCTGCTGGTCGTCGAGGTGGGCATCCTCGGTACCTTCCTCGCCCTCGATCTGGTGCTCTTCTTCGTGTTCTTCGAGGTCGTCCTGCTCCCGATGTACGCGATCATCGCCGGCTGGGGCGGCGACGACCGGCGACGGGCGGCCCGGAAGTTCGTCCTCTACACGCTCTCCGGCTCGGTGCTGCTGCTGGTCGGCGTCTACGTGGTGGTCGCCGCCGCCGGCACCGCCGACCTGGTGGCGCTGACCGGCGGGGCCGGGATGTCCCGGGGCACCCAGCTCGCCGCGTTCACCCTGCTCGCGCTGGCGTTCGCGGTGAAGAGCCCGCTCTGGCCGCTGCACTCCTGGCTGCCCGACGCGCACACCCAGGCGCCCACCGTCGGCAGCGTGATCCTCGCCGGGGTGCTGCTCAAGATGGGTACGTACGGCCTGATCCGGGTGGCGGTCGGGGTGGCCCCGGAGGGCGCCCGCTGGGCCGCCCCGGTGCTCGGCATGCTCGCCGTCGCCGCGATCCTGGTCGGCTCGCTGGTCTGCCTCGCGCAGGACGAGCTGAAGCGGCTGATCGCGTACTCCAGCGTCGGGCACATGGGTTTCGTGCTGCTCGGGGTGGCCACGCTGACCGCCACCGGCATCCAGGCGGCGCTGATCGGCAACATCGCGCACGGGGTGATCACCGGTCTGCTCTTCTTCCTCGCCGGCGCGGTCAAGGACCGTACCCACACCGGCGCGCTGGCCGAGCTGTCCGGGCTGCGGGAGACCGCGCCCCGGCTGGCCGGGCTGCTCGGCTTCGCCGCGATCGCCTCGCTCGGGCTGCCCGGGCTGGCCGGCTTCTGGGGCGAGGCGTTCGCCGTGGTGGCCGCCGTCCGGCGGGGCGGCGGGCTGTGGACCACCCTGGCGGTGCTGGCCGCGGTCGGCGGGGCGCTGACCGCGGCGTACTTCCTGCGGCTGCTGCGCCAGGTCACCCACGGGCGACCCAGCCCGGCGGTGGGCCGGCTGGCGCCCGGGCTGGCCGGGGCCGAGCTGACGGCGTGGGCCCCGCTGGTCCTGCTGGCGCTGGCCGTCGGCCTGGCCCCCGCGCTGGTGCTCGGCTACGCGTCCGGCCCGGTCGATGCCCTGGTGGAGGTGCTCCGATGAGGTCTCGGACGCAGGACGGCCGGCTCCACGGCGAGGTGGCGGCGTGAGCCTGGTGCAGAGCGTGGACAACGTGGCGCTGCTGCCGGCGTACCTGGCCGCCGGGACGGCCGTCCTCGTGCTCCTGGCCGACCTCCTGGTGGCTCGGGCCGCCGCGACGGTCGCCGTGGCGGGCGTCGGGTCGGCGGCCACGGCGCTCGGCGCGGCGCTGGTCGGGGCGGGCGACGAGCGGCGTACCTTCTGCGTCGGCGCGGACTGCTCCTGGGTGTACGGCGGCCGGGCGGCCCTGGTCGCGGTGGTGTTCGCGCTGCTCACCCTCGGCGTTCTCGCGCTCTCCGGGCCGCTGCTGCGGGCCGGCCGGACGCCGGTCGGGGAGTACTGCTTCCTCCTCGCCTGCTCGCTGACCGGCGGCGTGGTGCTCGGCGCGGCCGGTGACCTGATCACCCTGATCGTGGCGCTGGAGACGCTCACTCTGCCGCTCTACGTCCTGGTCGGGCTGCGCCGGGGCAGCCTGGCCAGCGCCGAGGCGGCGGTGACCTTCTTCGTGGTCAGCGTGGTGGCGACCACGCTGACCCTGCTCGGCGCGGCGCTGCTCTACGCGGTGACTGGCGGGTTGCACCTCGGCCGGCTCGGCGCCACCCTCACCGAGCGGTCGGAGCTGCTGGACCTGCCGCTCGCCACGGTCGCGGTGGCGCTGGTGGTGCTGGGGCTTGCTTTCAAGGTGGCTGCGGTGCCGTTCCACGCCTGGGCCCCGGCCACGTACGACGGCGCACCGCTGCCGGTGGCCGCGTACCTGTCGACGGCGTCGAAGCTGGGCGGGGTGGTCGCCCTGCTCGCCGTGGTCCAGCGGGCGCTGCCGGCCACCGTCACCGGTCCGGTGCTGGCGCTGCTCGCCGTGCTGACCATGACCGTCGGCAACCTGGTGGCGCTGCGCCAGCGGCGTACGGTCCGGCTGCTCGCCTGGTCCTCGGTGGCCCAGGCCGGCTACATCCTCGCCCCGCTCGGCGCGCTCGCGCTGGCCGCCGGCCGTGCCGCCGACGCCCGCGCCGGCGCGTACGCGGCCGCGGTCGCGTACGCCGTCTTCTTCGTGGTGCTGGAGCTGGCCGCCTTCGCGGCGGTGGTGGCCCTGCGCCCGGCGGACGCCGACGGCGGCAGCCTGGACGACCTGCGCGGGGCGGCCCGCCGGCACCCCTGGGTGGGTGGCGCGTTCGCGCTCGCGCTGATCGGCCTGGCCGGGCTGCCGCCCGGGCTGGCCGGCCTCTTCGCCAAGGTGACCGCGGTCCGGTCGCTGCTGGACGGCGGCGCCGGGTGGCTCGCCCTGGTGGTGGCGTTGAACGCGGTGATCGGCCTCGCCTACTACCTGCGCCTGGCCGCCAGCCTCTGGGCCGCCCCGGACGCCGACGCGCCGCCCGCCCCGGCGGACGGGTCGGCCGGCATCCGCCCGGCCGCAAGCGTCGGCCTGGCCCTGGCGGTTGCCACCGCGGTGGCCGTGGTGGTGGGTTTCGCCCCGCAACTCCTGCTCGACCTCGCGGCCCGCTGATCCGGCCGCACAGCCGACGCACAGCTTTTTCCAGCCAACTTTCAGCCATGAGCAGGATGGTTGACGGGTACCGGGTTGTTGGACCGGTCAGCGGGTCCCGCGCGGGTCCGCGCACCAAAGGAGCGATCGTGCATCACAACCGTCTGAAGACCGCAGCGCTGCTCGGCCTGTTGACCTCGCTGATCCTCGCGGTCGGCTACTGGTTCGGCGGGAGCGGCGGGCTGGTCATCGCCGTCGTCGCCTCGTTGCTGATGAACGGCGTGACCTACTTCTTCTCCGACAAGCTCGCGCTGCGCTCGATGCGGGCGCAACCGGTCACCGAGGCAGAGTTTCCCGACCTGTACCGGATGGTGCGTGAGCTGGCCACCGAGGCGCGGCAGCCGATGCCCCGCCTGTACGTCAGCCCGACGCCCCAGCCGAACGCCTTCGCGACCGGTCGCAACCCGGCCCACGCGGCGGTCTGCGTGACCCAGGGCATCACCGAGATCCTCGACTACCGCGAGCTGCGCGGGGTGATCGGGCACGAGCTGTCGCACGTCTACAACCGGGACATCCTGATCTCCAGCGTGGCGGCCGGGCTGGCCGGCATCATCACCCTGCTGGCGAACATCGCCTGGTTCATCCCGCTGGGCTCCTCCGACGACGAGGACGGCCCGAACCCGGCCGTGCTGCTGCTCACCCTGATCCTCGGCCCGATCGCGGCGACCATCATCCAGTTGGCCATCAGCCGGAGCCGGGAGTTCCAGGCCGACCAGTCCGGTGCCGCGCTGAGCCGGGACCCGCTGGCCCTGGCGAGCGCGCTCCGGAAGATCCACACGGGCATCCAGGCGCGGCCGCTGCCGCCGCAGGGGCAGCTGACCAGCACCGCCCACCTGATGATCGACAACCCGTTCAAGCGGGGCGGCGGCATCGCCGCGCTCTTCTCCACCCACCCGCGGATGGAGGAGCGGGTCGCCCGGCTGGAGCAGCTGGCCGCCAACAGCGGTCCGGTCCAGTTCCAGCGCTGACCCACGCCGACACCTCCGCCCGCGTCCCGTCCGGACGCGGGCGGAGTCGTGTGTCGGGGCACTAACCGTTTCCCTCCCGTCCTGCTGGCGTTAGGGTCGAAACGTCTCTCACCCGTTACATCCCCGGAGGTCGACCGTGGCCGCACTGCGCCAGTACCTGGGCGTCTGGCGGGTTCCCGGCGCGCCGATGCTGCTGATCCTCGGCATCATCGGCCGGCTCGGGATCGGCATGACCCCGCTGGCGCTGCTGCTCGTCGTCGAGCAGGTGACCGGGCGTTACTCCCTCGCCGCGGTCGCCGGGGGCATCTACGCGCTCTCCGGCGCCGTGCTCAGCCCGGTCGCCGGGCGGATCGCCGACCGGGTCGGCCCCACCCCCGTTCTGCTGGCCACCGCCGTCGCCCACCCCCTCGCGCTGTTCGGGCTGCTCGGGGCCAGCCGGTCCGAGTCCGGCAACCTGACCCTGATCTACCTGGCCGCCGGGATCGCCGGGGCGACCTATCCGCCGTTGACCGCCGCGATCCGGGGCGCCTGGAACGACCTCACCGGCCCCACCTCCGGCCGGTACCACCTGCGCAACACGGCGCTCGCCGCGGAGACCTCGCTCTTCGAGATCGTTTTCGTGCTCGGCCCGCTGCTGGTGGCCGCGTTCGTGCTGGTCGCCGACGCCGCCGCCGCGCTCGTCGGCGCCGCCGTGGTCACCTTGGTCGGCACCGCCGCGGTGGCCCTCGGCCGGGTGATGCGCGGCTGGCAGCCGCACCCGGGTGAGCACCACACCAAGGGCCTCGGCCCGCTGCGGGTGGGCGGCTTCCCTGCGCTGCTGGTCTGCGTCGCCAGCCTCGGCATCGCGTTCGGCGCGGCCGGGGTGATCGTCCCGGCCTTCGCCGGCGACGCCACCGCCGACGACCCGGAGAGCCTCGCCGGCCTGCTGCTGGCCGTCTGGGGCATCGGCAGCGCCGCGGGCGGCTTCTGGTTCGGCGTACGCAAGCCGTCGGCGAACATGACCCGCCAGTTCGCGTGGCTGCTCGGCGCGGTGGCCGCCAGCTTCGCCGTCTTCGCGGCGATGGCCGCCCCGGCGGCGCTGGGCGTCGCGCTGGTGCTCGGTGGCGCCACCATCGCGCCCGCGCTGACCCTGGAGAACACCCTGGTCGGGCGGATCGCCCCGGCCAGCATGCTGAACGAGGCGTACACCTGGGTGGTCACCATGTCGGTGGCGGCGAGCGCCGCCGGCGGCGCCGTGGCCGGCCTGATCGTCGACCACGCCGGCGGCGTGCCCTGGGCGTTCCTCTTCGCCGGGGCGGCGGTCGCCGTCGGCGCCGCGGTCGCCGCACTGCCCGCCGGCCCCATCGCCCGCGCGGAGACCCGATCCGCGGTACGCCCCGAGCAGACCGTCGCCGTCTGACCCGTCGCTCACCGCAGCATGCGGCCCCGCGGCGGGCCGGACGGTTATAGCCGGATCCGACACTGATACGCGTCGAGCGGTCACCCGATGGGGGTGACCGCTCGACGCGGGGCTCGGCTGGCGGGTCTCAACGCGTCCCGGGCGGGTACAGCACGGGAGTGTTCGTCTTTTTCTCGAGCCGGATCGGCTGCCTCGGCTCGATCCTGATCAGCGCGATCCTGACGGTGATCCTGCTGTTGATCTTCTCGCGCTGACCGGCGCCGTCAGCTCGTCAGCGGTAGTTGGTGAACTGCAGGGCGACGCCGAAGTCCTCGCCCTTGAGCAGCGCGATGATGGCCTGGAGGTCGTCCTTTTTCTTGCCGGTGACCCGGAGTTGGTCACCCTGGATCTGCGCCTGCACGCCCTTCGGCCCCTCGTCGCGGATCTTCTTGCTGATCGCCTTGGCCTTGTCGGTCTCGATGCCCTGGATGACCTTGGCGTCAATCTTGAAGATCTTGCCCGAGGCGCGGGGGTCGCCGGCGTCCAGCGACTTGAGCGAGATGTTCCGCTTGATCAGCTTCTCCTTGAAGACGTCCAGCGCCGCCTGGACCCGCTCCTCGGTCTCCGCCTGGAGGCTGATCGCCTCCTCGCCCGACCAGGAGATCTCGGCGCCGGTGCCGCGGAAGTCGAACCGCTGCGCGAGTTCCTTCTCCGCCTGGCGGAGGGCGTTGTCGACCTCCTGGCGGTCGACCTTGCTCACGATGTCGAACGACGGGTTGGCTGCCATGCTCATGCTCCTGCTGTCCGGCGGTCTGAAGGTGTTCCATCGGCCGCTGACCAGCGGCACGACCCCCTGACGGTACCCGGTTGCGTCGTCTCGGGGGGCAACCGCTATCCTTGCTTCCGCTGCCGCGCATGGCGTGGTGGCGATGCCCTGGCGGGTTGCCCGAGCGGCCAATGGGAGCGGACTGTAAATCCGTCGCGAAAGCTTCGAAGGTTCGAATCCTTCACCCGCCACCAGGGAACGGCAGGGCCTCTGAACTGCGGAAACGCATCAGGGGCCTTTGTCGTCTCCTGCGATGGTTGACCGTTGCTGTCCCTCATCCTCCGGCCGATCGGGCACGTGGCGGGCACGTCCTGGAGCTGCGGCACGGCCCAGACGGGAGCTGGTTGGTGACGCGAGACGAGCTTCTGAGCGCGCTTGTTGATGACGTACCGGCGCATCGCGCGTGCCGGCAGGCGTTGCTCCAGGGCGCTGAGTTTGTCGTCTGGGATGACGGGATACCGGCATCGCAGCTGGAGACGATCTATCGGCGCCGCGAGCGACACACCCGGAGAACAGGCCAACGGACGATCGGGCTGCGGGAGGCCGTGGAGCAACTTCGGGACTGCGGAACGGAACTCGTACGGCTGGGCAAGGTGACAGTGAAAGACCCGCCCTGTGCGTTCATGCTGTTTCTAGCCTTGGACCGGCCGCACGTGATCGGGTGCACTGGGGTCAAGCGCGATTAGAGGACCATGACCTCGTCGGTCCGGAAGACGACGCGCTTCATGAGATGGCCCGCTCGGTGCGGCAGAACGGCACTCGTGGCCGTCGGGCTCGTGCAGCCTCACAGCCGGGATCTCAGCACGGCGACCTCGGGGAACTCGTCCGGCGACCCGTAGCCGTGCTCGGCCAGCCAGCGGACGTTAGTCAAGCATCGCAACGACCACCATGCGTGGATGAGGTCGCGGTCGACGTCGGTGCCGTAGCCGGCGACGACGTCGCCAAGGTGCTCCTTGTGTCCGAGCGTGAGGATGGCGAGGTCGAAGAGCGCGTCGCCCTGGGACGCCTCGGACCAGTCGACGACGCCGGTGACCTCGTCACCGGCGACGAAGACGTGGTCGACCTGCAGGTCGCCGTGGATGAACACCGGTGTCCACGGCCGGAGCGCAGTCTCGGCGAGCCGGCGGTTGCGTGTGACCACGTCAGCGGGAAGGACGTCGTTGGCGACGAGCCATTCGCACTCGCCGGCGAGGCGCGATGCGAGCTCGTCGAGGCTCCGACCGGGCCATGGCGGCAGCGGCGCGTCGTGCAGCATCCGGGCGGCGGCACCCGCCGCGGCCCACGCCGCCGGCGACGCGGTCGACGGCTCGCCGAGGCGGCCGAGTGCCGTCCCTGGGAGGGCGGCGAGCGCGAGCACGGGCGGCTTCCGCCACAGGACCTCCGGGGTCGGGATCGGCGCGATAGCCATCGCCTCGACCTCGACGTCGGTGCGCGTCTGATCAGCGTCGATCTTCAGGAACACGTCGCCGACGCGCAGGGTCGCGCGTTCGTGATGGGCGACGACGACCTCGACCTCTTCCACGTCGGCCATTTTCGCGGGGATGACCACCGACGTCACCGGGTTTATCGCGTGCGACTGCGCGGCTGACCGCGTCCCGCTGCCCGGCGGCCTCGTGCACGCCACCGACCGCTGACGGGTCGAGCACTGCCTCGGTCCGCCGGGCCTCGGCACGTGGAACGTGAAGTCCAAGCGGCATGTCGTTACGGTCGGTGACCTCGACGCGACCGAGACTGTCGGTTCGATGAGGTCGAGCGAGCGCTGTCGCGCAACAAATGCGACCTAGCCGACTCACTCACATCGGCATAGAAAGGGTGTTCCGCCCCTGCACAGCTGACAGCGGTCAGAACTTGGGCTCGACCAGTACCGGCAACGACCGGCGTTCGATCGGCTGGGCGACCTGTCGGTAGAACTGGAGGTTTTCGAAGCCGTAGGTCGCGACGTCGTGACTACTGGCTCCGAAGATCAGCCGGGGTATCCGCGCCCAGTAACAGGCGACGAGGCACATCGGGCAGGGCTCGATCAACTTCAAGGGATCGGTGCTCGTACGGGGTCAGGGTCGTGAAGCGGCCGCCGGACGGAAACCCGCCGAAGGCAAAGACCACGCAGCTACGGGCGTTTGCCGAGGTGGGAGCGCGTCGCGCCAAAAGCCCTCATCGGCGGTGTCCGGCAAGCCACAATTGTCGTGTCAGCCGGTCCACGGATGACCCGGAGCCGGCGCTCGGTTCCCCGGCCGGTGGAGGCTCATCCAGGGCCATGAACCGAACCAGACATCCGTCACGGGAGGTCGACATGAGCACCCGCAGGAAGACCAGGCCGGCACAACGGACGTCGTCAAGGAGCCGACCACGCCTATGAAACTCGAGGTCGTCGTCATCCCTGTGGCTGACGTCGACCGCGCCCTGCGCTTCTACCAGGGCTTGGGGTGGCGGCTCGATGCGGACTACGAGGCCGGCCCGAAGTTCAGGATCGTGCAACTGACGCCGCCGGGGTCGGCATGCTCGATCCACCTCGGCCGCGGGCTCACCCCCGCGGCGCCTGGCACTGCCCAGGGCACCTACCTCGTGGTCTACGACATCGATCAAGCCCGCGCCGACCTGATCAGCAGGGGCGTGGAGGTGAGCGAGGTCTACCACAACGTCTACGACACCGGCGACCAAGAACGGGTGGACGGCCCCGCCCCAGACCGTCGCAGCTACGCCTCATTCGCTTCGTTCACCGACCCGGACGGCAACGGGTGGCTGCTGCAGGAGGTCAAGGAGCGGCAACCCGGACGGTGACCAGTCCGCGCGACCGAGGAGGTTTGACTGATGGACGTTGAAGATCTTGCGCAGCTCCTGCATGAGGCGGCCGAACACCACGGCTCGTTTGAGGCGGTCGCCCCACCGCACGACTGGTGGGACTGGTACGCGGCGTACATGCGTGCGCGTGAAACCGGGAGCCCCCCGGACGATGCCTCCACGGCCGCCGGGCGCTACATGGCAGAGGTCAAGCACGTTGTCGTCTCACCCGCTTGACGTCCGCACCGGTATCTGAACTGAAGAACCTGACGGTGGGCTCTTCTGGCAACAGCCGAGCTCGCCGGCAACGCTGCGCGCGCGGCTCTCGGCCCATCCCTGCAAAGTGCGACGATCCGGTTTGGTGCCGGCCGATACCGTCCAGGTGCCGGCAGGCGGCGGACGGAGCCCCGACCATCCTGGAGTCGTTGCGCCCCTGCCCGAGGCGCACTGACAGCGACCCGGCGACCGGCGCGACGCGCCGCGCGGACCCGGCGTGCCCTTCCCTGCGCCGCGCGGCGCGGCCGGCTGCCGGCCCACGGACCTCAACCACTCTCGGCGCTACCGTCTGCGGCGGCCCCGGGCTTCCCGCTCTCCGCGCCAGCGGCCGGGCGTGTTGCGTGGCTGGCATGGAGCGACAGCGGAGCGTCGGACGCGCGCCCAGGCGGCGGCGCGTGCGGCCCGTCAAGGGCCGCCTTGAAGAGGTTGAAGACGTACAGAAAGTTTGAACGGCCGCCGGCGGTAACACTCCGCGACGTGTGGCACTGGCCCGACGCCTGGCCAAGGTCGACGAGCTGATCAGAACTGGTGGCGACGGCTGGAGGGAACTCAGCGGCCTCGCCCGTCGCCCGTCGCCCGTCGCGTGTAACCCGGCCAATCGGCCCCAGGCAGCGGCGGCACATTCGTATCGACGAGCGCTGCCGCATGGTACGACTGCTGCAGAGGCCGACAAAAGCGGCAGAAGCGGGCGAGCCGATGACCACGAGTAGGGCAGTAAGACTGCTGCGGAGACCCGAGGAACCGCGAGCCGGGTTCTTGGAGCTGTTCTTCGACCTGGTGTTCGTCTTCGCGCTCGCAAAGCTCTCGCAGGGGTTGGTCGAGCATCTGACCTGGAGCGAAGCCTTTTAAGACGCTGGTGTTGCTGCTCGCCCTGTGGGGGGTCTGGACGCGTACGGCAGGGCTGACCGATCGGTTGGACCCGCGGCAACCGCTGATACAGGTGCTGGTCATGGCGAGCATGTTCGGCACGCTGGTGATGGCCGCCGCAGCGCCTGAGGCGTTCCACGAGCGAGGCATGATCTTCGCAGGCGCGTACGTCGCCACGGATGTCGGTCGCTACACCGTCGTCGTGCTCATGCTGTCGGGCCACGAGGCGCAGCGCCTGTTTATACGACTACTCTTCTGGTCCGTCGTGTCCGCGGTGCCGTGGATCGCGGGCGCCGTCGCTCAAGACACGGCGCGGATCGTGCTGTGGACCCTGGCGGTGGCCGTGGAGTACGCGGCAACCGCACTCGGCTACTCCACGCCAGGGCTGGGCCGCGCGAGCCCGGCGGACTTCGAGGTCTCCAGCGAGCACGCGGCCGAGCGCTTCCAGCAGCTGTTCATCATCGCGCTCGGCGAGCTGATCCTGGTCACCGGGCTGACCTACAGCGGCAGCGGGTTCGGGGCCGACAGCAGCGCCGCGACGGCGATAGCGTTCGCCACCACCGCGCTGCTGTGGCGGATCTACATCCACCGCGCCGGGCAACTGCTGGCGGAAGCCATCGCAGCGGCCTCCAACCCAGTCCGCGTCGGTACGTTGGCGGTACACGCCCACCTGGTGATGATCATCGGCATCCTCGCCATCGCCGTCGGCGACGAGCTTGTCATCGAGCACCCGTTCGGGCACACCGATCCTGCCCTGATCGCCGTCATCCTCGGCGGACCCGCGCTGTTCCTGGCGGGACGCGCCCTCTTCGAGTACGGGGTGTTCAGCCGGGTGTCCCGCAACCGGTTGATCGGGTTCGGAGTGCTCGCCGCCATCTCACCGACAATGATTTTGCTGCCGCCGCTGGTGGTCGCCGCCGCCGCTGCCCTCGTCCTTGCCGGGATCGCCGTGTCCGATGCAGCCCGCGCCCGAGGACGCCCACCCGAGCCGCCGTCACCACCCGGCTAGTGCTCTGACCACAAACGTTGGCCGGGTTGGCCGGGTTGGCCGGGTTGGTTGGGGTTGGGGAAAGTGCCGCCTTCGCCATGCCCGAATCGCAAAAGTCCAGGTCAAGTGGGTTGGTAGTAGGCGGAACGGCGACGCCCTGTAAATCCGTCGCGAAAGCTTCAGAGGTTCGAATCCGCTACCCGCCACCAGGGAACTGCAAGCCCCTTGACCTGCGGAAACGCCGGTCGGGGGCCTTTGCTGTCTCCGGCTCGGTGTCGCCCCTCACTCCTGGCTGGCGAGGTCTGCTCGGTCGGGCAGGCTCGGCCCAGCCGGGGGCTCTCGGCCAGCCGCCCCGGCGATTGTGCTCCGCCTCAGCGGGTAGCCGAGGAGATGTTCTCCCGCCTCCGCGGGCCCGCCGGGCACCGGAGATCCCCGCCGGTCGACCTTGACAAGCAGCGCGTTGAGGAGGCTCTCGCAGGGCTCCGCCGCCGTACCGAGTCGACCGGCAAGGACCGGCTACGCCAGTTGCGGCTCGGGCTGATCGTGGCGGTGCAGGCGGGGCTCGCGGCGGCGCTGGCCTGGTTCGTGGCCCACCAGTTGCTCCACAACCAGCAGCCGGTCTTCGCCCCGAGCGCTGCGGTCGGCACGATCGTCTCCTCCATCGGCCGGCGGCTCCGGCGTTCCGTCGAGCTGATCATCGGGGTCGCGGTGGGCGTGGCGATCGGCGATTTCCTGATCGTGCTGCTGGGGACCGGGGCCTGGCAGCTCGGCGTGATCGTCGTGCTGTCCATCATCGTCGCCCTGGCGGTGGGTGGCCGGGGCACGCTGGTCGCCCAGGCCGGTGGTACCGCCGTGCTGATCGCGACCCTGTCTCCGTCCGTCGGCAAGCTGGAGTATCCGCGGTTCGTCGATGCGGCCATCGGCGGTTCGATCGGGATGATCGTGGTGGTGCTGCTGCTGCCGCTCAACCCGTTGCGGGCCGTCGAGCGGGCCGCCGCGCGGCCGGCGGAGGTGCTCGCAGACCAGCTGGACGCCGCGGCCCGCGCGCTGACCGACCGGGACGCCGCCGCGGCTGAGCAGGCCCTGACCCGATTGCGGAGCATCAACCAGGACTTCGACCAGGTACGCGAGGCGCTGAGCGGAGCGCAGGAGGTGGTCTCGCTCGCGCCGGCCCGCTGGCACCGGCGGCAGGTCGTGGCGGCGTACGCCAGCGCGGTGGAGCACATGGACCGGGCCGCGCTCAACAGCAAGGCGCTGATCCGCCGGTCGGTGACGGTCATCGAGGACGGGGAGCCGGCGCCGGCCGAGCTGCCCTCGTCGATCGGCCGGTTGGCCGAGGCGGTCCGCCTGTACCGGCGTGATTTCGTTGGCCGCCGGGTCCCGCGGGAGGCGCGGCACTGCGCGCTGCTCGGGGTGAGCGAGGCCGGGACGGCGTACAGAAGAGGGGTCGGCCTTTCCGGGACGGTGGTCGTGGCCCAGGTCAGGACCGTCACCAGCGACCTGCTGCGGGCCACCGGGATCGACAAGGACGACGCGAACAGGCTGGTTCACCGGGTCGCGTCCCGGGAGGCGGACGTCGAGGTCACGGACGGGCGGGGACCCGGGTCCCAGTAGTGAACGGTGGTGCTGGAGGGCGTTGGAGCGGGCGACGGGAATCGAACCCGCACCGTCAGTTTGGTAGAGCGTGCTCAACCGGTCGCGATGCCCGAAACGCCTGCGGGCGACGGCTGGCTCGGTTGCGTCTCGTGCCCGCTCGTGCCCGCTGCGCGCCATGGTTACTGGCCCACGGATGGCCCATGCCGGCCTTCAGACTAGAAGAAGATCGCGGATCACTGGTTGGTGGCCGCGCGTGTGGTCAGCCCGTCTGTTGGTGTCCGGGGTGGTCCGGCAAGCACCTGGACGCGGTTGCCAACCTGGTCCCCAGTTCGCCTCTCCACCTGGTCGTGGCCGGCGTTCAGACGCGCGACCTCCACCGAATATCGGCCTACCGGAACCGACGCGTCGGCTTGGATGGGCTTCATGGAGGTCACCAAGGACGGGCGAAGCTGGCGGATCGGCACGGCGAGCGAGGTCGCCTGGCTCGCTGGCCAAACCACGCACGGCTTCTCGATCACCGCAGCGATCCCGCCGGTGTTCGACGCCTGACATCGTCTTCCCCTTCGCTCCGAAGGTGTCCGTCTACTGGAACTGGCGGTCTGAGATGCGTCAGCTCTGTTCGATCCGAGTGAGGAGTCCCCGCTGGAAGTCCACATCCTTACCCGCACCGCTCGCCGGGCGGGGCGGGTGTGTTCCCGTGCGGCGGTCAGCCGAGCCAGCGGCCGTCGCGCATGAGCACGCGTCCCTGCAGCTCGTTCGCCTCCCGCCAGGCCTGGATGCGCCGCGGCCGGATCAGGAAGTATTGGTAGGGCTCGTCGAGCTCGCGCGGGTCGAAACCGGTCTTGGTCGCGAACGCGTCGCCCGTCTCCGGGCCGAGGTCGGCGGTGTCCACCGGCTCGGCGGCGCCGTCGACGACGACGACGTCGCGCGTCGGCCCAAGGCTGAGTCGCACCCGGCCGTCCGCCAGCAGGTTGCGGCCGGTGGCCGAGGCACGCGGCGTCGAGATGAGGAACGCGGCCCCGTCCCAGAGGTACGAGAGCGGGATGAGGTGGACGCCCGGGGAGCCCGACGTCGCGACCCAGAGATCGACGTCGCTCTCCAGTTTCGCGCGGGTGTCCCGCAGCCTCTCCTCAAGCCCACGGGGCGGCGCGCCCGTCATGCTTCCTCCGGTCACTTCGTGGAGAGCCCTTCCTCCAGGGGAGGGGCTCCATCGGTCATCAGTCGGTTCGCCCGGCGGCCGTCTCGTGATCGGCCGCCAGGTAGGGCAGGCAGCAGTGACCCATCAGGGCGTGGGTGCCAGCGATGCGGCCTCCCATGCAAACCCGTCCGGGTCGGTGAAAGGCCCGGCATCGCCGCCGATCATGAGCCGGTGCGATCCGGTGCCGTCGGGAGCGACGCCGACGTCCTTGGCAAGGGCACGGCGCCTGTACAGCGCCAGCTTGACGGGACTCGACCCAGCAGCGAACTCGACGTACATGCGGCCAAAGCTCTTCGCCACGGCGAGGCCGTGCTCGACGTAGAACCGCTTGCTCGCGGCCACGTCCGCGACTCCCAGCAGGAGCACGATCTCGTCGATCTGCCGGGTGGCCGGGCCGGTGTCCTTCTTCGCCGAGGTCGCGACCTTCCAGATCGTCCCGTCCGGGGCTTGTACGACACCGCCGTAGCCCCAGAGCGACTTCGCGGCAGGCTTCAGCGGCGTGGCACCGGCGTCCAGGGCAGCGCCGATGAGGCCGTTGACGGTGGCCGGCTGGGACACCGTGAGCGCCAGCGTGAACCCACGGAAGCCGGTCGTCGGTGCCTCCGAGGCCCGCAGGCGTATCTGCGTGTCCAAACCGAAGGCGGCGGTGTAGAAGAGGTTGGCGGCCGTGGGGTCGGCCACGTCGAGGATGACGGATTCGATGGATGCCATGGCCGTCACGCTAGTTGCGGCTCGGCGACCGGTGCTTCTTGATTCCTGACCGGTCTTGTCACCTGTTTCGCCACACACGGCGGCATCCCCGCCGCAGCGCCCGTTGCGCGGCGCCGGTAGGCGCTGGGCGGCATGCCGACCAGCTCGGTGAAGCGGGTGCTGAAGGTGCCCAGCGATGAGCAGCCGACCGCGAAGCAGACCTCGGTGACGCTGAGGTCGCCACGACGCAGCAGCGCCGTCGCGCGCTCGATGCGCCACGTCATCAGGTACGCGTACGGCGACTCGCCGTAGGCCAGCCGGAACTGGCGGCTGAGGTGCCCGGCCGACATGTTCACGCCGCGGGCGAGCGCCTCGACGTTCAGCGGCTGCGCGTACTCCCGGTCGATCCGGTCGCGGACACGGCGCAGCCGCGCGAGGTCGCTCAGGCGCTGCGCCGCGGCGAGTGCACGCCCCCACGAGGGGTGACACATGAGAGAACTCCTTTCATCGATGTCCGCGAGCACCTGGGTTACCTGCCGAGCAGGCGGCGAGGTGCTCGATGACGATGACCGACTTGCCGGAGTCGACCGCGATGGTGCGGCCGCCGAGGGGGTGGTCGAGGGCAGCGGCCTGGAAGCGCTGGCCGCCGCATTCTTCGCAGGTGGTCGCGACGCCGGCCATCATGGCCGAATCGATGACCGAACGGCTCAGCGAAGCTCCTGGATGCGGACCAGGTTGCCCGCGGGATCGCGGAAGGCGCAGTCGCGGATGCCGTACGGCTGCTCGGTCGGCTCCTGGACGACCTCCGCGTCGCCGGCCTGCAGCTTCTCGAAAGTGCCGTCGAGGTCCCGGGTGGCCAGCAGGATCCAGCCGTAGGTGCCCTTGGCCATCATCTCGGCGATGGTGCGGCGCTCGTCCTCGGTGACCCCGGGGTCGGCGGCCGGCGGCGCCAGGAGGATGGACGTGCCGGGCTGGTCGACGGGGCCGACCGTGATCCAACGCATCTTGCCCTGTCCGACGTCGCTGCGGACCTCGAAGCCGAGGGCGTCGCGGTAGAAGGCCAGGGAGGCGTCCGGGTCGTCATGCGGGAGGAAGCTCGTGTGAATGGTGATGTCCATGGCAGTGAGGCTAGGTGCGGCTCCATGACCTGCACTTCTCGATTCCTGATCGATCTGGCCACTTGTTTCGCCATACACGGTTGCATCCCCGCCGTCGCGCGCGCCGCCTGGCGCCGCGTCACCCAGGATCTCCTCAACCGTCTCCCAGGTGGTGGTCACAAGCCGGGACAGGGCCTTTTCCTCAGCCACCAGTCGCCGGTTCAGCTCCGCGTTCTGCTCCCGGGTGCGCTCCACCCGCTCCCGGGCCGTAGCCTCCCGACCGGACAGCTCCTCCCACAACGACCCCATCGCGACCGTCTCCACCCCTGACGGTAGAAGACGGCCCCCCACGGCCTTCGTCGTTCCGCGCCGCCCGCGATCGGACCAGTCCGTCGACGGGAGCCGGCTCCCGGTTCGCCACGCTTGGTGACCGCGCAAACGGCAAATTCTTCGATACATGGGTAGCGTTGGCCGGCCCGGCTCTGGTAGTCGAGGCGGGCAGACAGGTGACGCGCGGGCTTACGGGCGTTTCGCGGCTTCGGGGGCACTCAAGAAGAATCAACCATTGACACCTAAGGTCCGAGTGATCGCCAAGCGAAGCGAGGCGTGGCGGACAGGGCGGTGCGGGTATCACCCCGCCAGGCAGGGCATCCTGCCGATCGGTTGGACTTGGCCGCGTCCCGGCGGAGCCCACCCACCGAGGTCTTTGTTGCCCTCGGCGCTTGTGGCACCATCATGGAGTCTTCACGCCCCCCCGTGCTGCCCGTTTGCGACAGGAGCCCACAGATGCCTACTCAAAAGCTGGGTCGGCTGCTCGGTCTGACCCTGATGCTGGTTGCCCTGGTCGTGGGCGTCGTCGACGTGGCCGGCACCCCGGCCACCGGCGGAGTGACCACTCTTGAATTCGAATGGGCCTAGGCCGCAACCCGAACGAAGATCCGTCCGTCTGGGGCCCCCTCCGGTAGCCCTGACGTGGGTGGCTTCGGAGTGGACGTGGAGCTCACTCTCCGTGACGATGAGGGAGCCAGATGGTAAGTCGCACCGGAGTGGCTCGACGCACGACGGAGAAGGCCTGGCTGATCACCGGGCCGCTGGCTCTGCTGGCCGTCGTCTGCTCGACCTTCCTGGCTCTCGCCGCACCGCACCCGCACGGTAAGTGGGGACCTGCCTTCCTCCTGTTCGTCGCCCTGGTCGTCGCGCAGTTGCCCGTCCTCAGCTTCGTCGTGCGCAGGCAGTCGCTGACCGCCACCATCAGCGAGATCCCCCTGGTGCTGGCGCTCTACTACCTGCCACCCCTCACGGTCGTCCTGGTGGCGACCCTCGCGGCCGTGGTCATCCAGGTACGGCGGCGGCTTGGTCCGGCCAAGTTCGCCTTCAACGTCGCCCGTTCGGCCGCGGCCACCTCGCTGGCCGGTCTGGTCATCCTCGGGATGCCGCCGATCCAGGGCGTCGGTCCGGGCACCTGGGGCATCCTCTTCGCGGCGGTGAGCACGGTCACCCTGGTCACCCTGGCAGCCGTGGTGGGTGTCATCACCCTCATCCAGGGCTGGCAGGCCGGCCTGGAGGTCGTCAAGACCTCGACGGTGCCGCTCCTGGCGGCGGTCGTGAACGTGACGGTGGGGCTGATCATCCTCATCACGGTGACCACCACCCACTGGTCGCTGCTGCTGCTGGCCGCGCTGGGGCTGATCGTGGGCGTCGTCTACCGGACCTACGCCCAGTTCTTGCGTCAGCACCGCACGCTCGCCGACATCTACGACCTCACCCGGGCGATGACACAGAGCGGTCAGGACGGCACGCTGCCGGACGCCCTGCTCGGCCGGGTGCGCGCCCTCATGCAGGCGGAGTACGCCACTCTTTGGTTGCCGCAGCAGGGGCGTCATCCGGAGGTGCTGCTCAGCGCTCGGGTCGATGATCCGGGCCTGCTCGACTTCTCCAAGACGCCGGTGAGCCTGCGGGAGCGGGCCGTCGACGCGTGCCAGACCGTCGCTCTCGGTGCCCGGGTGGGCGGGGAGCGGGATCAGCTTGACGTGTTGCGGCAAGCGGCCGTTAAGGACGTCATCGTCGTTCCGCTCCGCTCCGGTCAGGCGGTGATCGGCACGCTCGAGGTCACCAACCGGCTCGGCGCTCTCAGCTTCTTCACCTCGGACGACGTGCCCGTCCTGGAGACGGTCGCCGCGCACGCGGCGGTCGCCCTGGAGAATTCCCGCCTGGTCGACCGGCTGCGCCACGACGCGTACCACGACGCGCTGACCAAGCTGCCGAACCGGCGGCGGATCACCGGCGCGCTCGACGAGTCGGTCAAGATCCGGGCGCCCGGCGAGGTGGTCGCCGTGCTGCTCTTCGACGTGGACGGGTTGCGCCAGGTCAACGCCTCGCTCGGGCACGCCGCGGGGGACAAGGTTCTGGCCGAGGTGGCCGATCGGCTGCGCGCCTCGGCCCCCTCCTCGGCGCTGGTGGGTCGGGCCGGGGGCGACGAGTTCCTGGTGACCCTGCGGCTGGAGAACGTCGAGGCGGCCCTGGAGTTGGCCGCCGAGCTGCGCGAGCAGATCCGCGACGAGATGGTCTTCGACTCGCTCACCCTCGACGTGGACACCGCGGTCGGGGTGGCCGTACACCCGGATCACGGCAGCGACGCCGCGACTCTGCTGCAACGGGTCGACCTGGCCGCGACGGCGGCCAAGTCGGTGCCCGGCAGCGTGCAGTTGTTCAATCCGGCGCTGGAGTCCCGGTCGATGCGCCGGCTGGGCCTCGCCGGCGACCTGCGCCGCGCCCTCGACGAGGGCGAGCTGGAGGTCTACTTCCAGCCCAAGGTGACCTTGCGGGGCCGGCGGCTGCTCGGGGTCGAGTGCCTGGCCCGCTGGGAGCATCCGACGCACGGCACGGTCGCCCCGGAGGACTTCGTCGCGGTGGCCGAGCACACCGGCCAGCTCAGCCGGCTCACCGAGGCGGTGCTCCGGGAGGGGCTGCGGCGTAGTCGGGACTGGACCCACGCCGAGCAGCCGCTCGCCGTCGCGGTCAACCTCTCCGCGCGTACGCTCACCGACCCGCACTTCCCGGACCGGGTACGCGAGCTGCTCGACGAGTACGGTGTGCCGCCGCAGCGGCTCACGTTCGAGATCCGGGAGGCCGGGGTGCTGGACGGCACCGACCGGCCGATTCCGACCCTGCACCGGCTGCGCGACCTCGGGGTACGGCTCTCGGTGGACGACTTCGGGACGGGCTACTCGTCCCTGGCCTACCTGCGCCGGCTGCCGGTGCACGAGGTGAAGGTGGACCGCTCGTTCGTGCAGGGCATGGCGACCGACCCGGGCGATCTGGCGATCGTCAACGCGGTGGTGACCCTGTCCCAGCAGTTCGGCCTCGCGGTGGTCGCCGAGGGGGTGGAGAGCGAGCTGACCCTCGAGCTGCTCCAGGACATCGGCTGCGAGATCGGCCAGGGTTTCCTGTTCAGCCGGCCGCTGCCGTACGAGCGGCTGGAGGCGTGGTTCGGCGCGCAGGTGGAGCCGGAGGTCGCTGCCGCCGAGGCGCCCCGGCTGCGGGTGGTTCCGGACCGCTCGGCGACTCTGCTCTGAGCTGTGACGAGGGGGATCGGCCCGCGATATGGGGGGATCCGATTTCACCTCGGCGGCGGGGTCGTGTACTGTTTCCTCTGCGCGACGCCCTTCGGGGTGATCGGGTAGGCCCCCTTAGCTCAGTCGGCAGAGCGTCTCCATGGTAAGGAGAAGGTCTACGGTTCGATTCCGTAAGGGGGCTCACAGGGTCCGGCTGGACCCGCCACGGCGGTGTAGCTCAGATGGCAGAGCAAGCGGCTCATAATCGCTGTGTCGCCGGTTCAAGTCCGGCCACCGCTACTCTCGTCCTCCGGGCTCTCCGGCGGTCGGTGGGTTGGGCGCCCCAGGCGCCCACTTTGCATGTCCGCGCTGCCAGCGCATAGGCTGGCGCGTCGTAGTTGTTACCCGTAGCGAGGAAGGCACTCCGCCGTGGCGAAGGCGACCGATGTCCGGCCGAAGATCATTCTGGCGTGTGTGGAGTGCAAGGAGCGCAACTACATCACGCGCAAGAACCGCCGTAACGACCCGGACCGCGTTGAGCTGAAGAAGTTCTGCCCCCGGGACGGCAAGCACACCATCCACCGCGAGACCCGCTGACCCGCGGCCGGTTCGCCGGCCCGGTCCCGCAGCATCTCCGAACGCCGATCCGCATGGACGGCGGCCTCCGGGCCGGCGCCCTGTACGGATCGGCGTTCGTGTTTTCCGTGTAGGTTCGCGGCATGTCCCTGGACCCGTCCTTCGTCGGCCGGACCTATCCGCCGACCGCCCCCTACCAGGTGGGCCGAGAAAAGATCCGTGAGTTCGCCACGGCCGTCGGCGCCACCGACCCGGCCCACCACGACCCGGAGGCGGCCCGCGCGCTCGGGCACCCCGACGTGGTGGCCCCACCGACCTTCCCCGTGGTGGTCACCATGGCCGCCAGCCGGCAGATCGTCGAGGATCCGGCCCTCGGCGTGGACTACAGCCGGGTGGTGCACGGCGACCAGCGGTTCGCCTACACCCGTCCAATGGTGGCCGGCGACGAGTTGGTCTGCGTGAGCACCATCGAGGAGGTCACCAATCGGGGCGGGCACGGCTTCCTGACCACCCGCACCGATGTGCGCACGACCGCCGGCGAGCCGGTGGTCGCCGTCTGGTCCAAGATCGTCGTACGCGGGGAGGCCTGACATGGAACTGCCCACCCAGACGTTCCGGGTGACCCGCGCGGACCTGGTCCGCTACGCGGGGGCCTCCGGCGACTTCAACCCCATCCACTGGAGCGACCGGTTCGCCACCAAGGTCGGCCTGCCCGGGGTGATCGCCCACGGCATGTTCACCATGGCGCTGGTCGGCCGGGCGGTCACCACGTGGGCCGGCGCGCCGGACGCGGTGGTCGACTTCGGCGTCCGGTTCACCCGCCCGGTGGTCGTCCCGGACGACGACCAGGGCACCGAGATCGAGGTCGCCGCGGTGGTCAAGGAGGTCACCCAGGACGGCCTGACCAGGCTCGACGTGACGGCCACCTGCCTGGGGGAGAAGGTGCTCTCGCAGGCCCGAGCGACCATCCGGACGCCCCGCTGAGGGGCGTTCCGACCTGCGTGGGGCAGACCGGTTGGGAAAGTCGTACGACTACCCGTACACTGGTCCGCCGTGGGGCAAGTGACCCCTGCTCGGTCGTGCGTGGCCGGGTGGGGTGAGAGTTGCCGCACAGGGGTGTAGCTCAATTGGCAGAGCAGCGGTCTCCAAAACCGCAGGCTGCAGGTTCAAGTCCTGTCACCCCTGCGCCTCAGGCCTGACCGTTCCCGTGGGTCGCGCCGCCGAACGGCGGCGTCCGGCCCGTGGTGGTGGTACCGGTGGGGTGGTTCCGAGGCATCGGGGCCCTCCAGCTCGGTCCGCCGGCCGCGGCCCGTCGCGGGACGGATGGTCCGGCCGGCGTGACCAAACGCCGCGCACGCCCATCGGCGTGCGACCCGATACCCCGCACGGAGGGCGAAGTGGCCGAGAACAAGCGGCGCGGCGAGGACGCCGACGACGAGCGTCTGCGCGAAGATGCGGTCGTCGACGACGTGGCCGACGACGACGCCACCGACGCGGACGAGCCAGTTTCCCGGGGCGGCACGGCGACCCGCGCGCGGGCCCGGGCCGAGTCGGCCGACGGTCGGAAGACCCGCAAGGACACCGACCGGGTGGGGCTCTTCGTCCGCATCGCGCGGTTCTTCCGCGAGGTCGTGGCGGAGCTGCGTAAGGTCATCTGGCCGACGCGCAAGGAGCTGCTGACCTACACCGCCGTGGTGGTCACGTTCGTCGCGGTGATGCTGACGATCGTGGGCCTTCTCGACTTCGCGTTCGCGAAGGGCGTGCTGTGGGTCTTCGGCAACCCCAGCTGACCGGCTGACTGTGCCGATAGTGACGGAAGTGAGCGAGCGTGCCTGAGTACGACGAGACCGCCGAGACCACGGACGAGCAGTCCACGGTGGCGACGGCGGCCAACGATGAGTCGGTCGAGGCCGCCAGCGAGCCGGAATTCCCGACCACCGAGCCCGCGCCGGACGAGGAGTACGACCCGGTCGCCGAGCTGCGCCAGAAGCTGCGCTATGCGCCCGGCGACTGGTACGTGGTGCACTCCTACGCCGGCTACGAGAACAAGGTCAAGACCAACCTCGAGACCCGGATCACCTCCCTCGACATGGAGGACTTCATCTACCAGGTCGAGGTGCCGACCCGGGAAGAGGTCGAGGTCAAGAACGGCAAGCGGTCCCAGGTCCAGGCGAAGGTCTTCCCGGGTTACATCCTGGTCCGGATGGAGTTGACCGCCGAGTCCTACTCCTGCGTCCGGAACACCCCGGGGGTCACCGGCTTCGTGGGGGCGACCGATCGGGCCGACCGTCCGGCGCCGCTGAGCCTCGACGAGGTGCTGAAGTGGCTGGCCCCGGCGGTCGAGGCCGAGGAGAAGAAGGCCAAGCCCGAGGTCAGGGTCCTCGACTTCGAGGTCGGCGACTCGGTCACCGTCACCGACGGCGCCTTCGCCTCGCTGCCGGCGACGATCAGTGAGATCAACGCCGACCAGCAGAAGCTCAAGGTGCTGGTGTCGATCTTCGGCCGGGAGACGCCGGTCGAGCTGAACTTCAACCAGGTCGCCAAGATCTGACGATGTTCCGGTCGCCGGCGGTGGGCAGCAGCCTGCCGCCGGCGTCGTCGTTCCGCCCTCCGCCGGACCCTCGGCGGAAGGGGTTGCGGGAAGCTGCGCTACTCTTGAATGTCGCCGCTGTCGCACCGCGCTGACCGTGCGCGCCCGCGGCCGGCACATTTCCCAGTTCCAAGCCCCAGGAAGAGACATGCCTCCGAAGAAGAAGCTCGTCAAGACGTTCACGCTTCAGCTGAAGGCGGGCCAGGCCACGCCGGCGCCGCCGGTGGGCCCCGCGCTCGGCCAGCACGGCGTCAACATCATGGAGTTCTGCAAGTCCTACAACGCGCAGACCGAGGCTCAGCGGGGCGACATCGTCCCCGCCGAGATCAGCGTGTACGAGGACCGGTCCTTCACCTTCGTGTTGAAGACCCCGCCCGCCGCCCGGCTGCTGATCAAGGCCGCCGGCGTCGAGAAGGGTTCCGGCGTGCCGCAGAGCCAGAAGGTCGGCTCGGTCACCCGCGCCCAGCTGCGTGAGATCGCCGAGAAGAAGATGGTCGACCTCAACGCCAACGACCTCGACCAGGCTGAGAAGATCATCGCCGGCACCGCCCGGTCGATGGGCATCGTCGTCAACGACTGACGTCGGCCTCGGCAGACCAGATCAGATCGTGGGAGGGCGCGCGGTGAACGCGGCCCGCCAGAGACCACAGGAGTAACAGGAAATGCAGCGCAGCAAGAGCTACCGCAAGGCCGCCGATGTCATCGACCGGTCGAAGCTGTACACCCCCGCCGAGGCCGTGAAGCTGGCCAAGGACACCACCAACGTCAAGTTCGACGCCACGGTCGAGGTCGCGATGCGCCTCGGCGTCGACCCCCGCAAGGCGGACCAGATGGTCCGCGGCGTGGTCAACCTGCCGCACGGCACCGGTAAGACCGCCCGCGTGATCGTCTTCGCCGCCGGCGCGAAGGCCGAAGAGGCCGCCGCGGCGGGTGCGGACGAGGTGGGCACCGACGAGCTCGTCGCCCGGATCCAGGGTGGTTGGCTCGACTTCGACGCGGCGATCGCCACCCCCGACCAGATGGCCAAGATCGGCCGGATCGCGCGGATCCTGGGCCCGCGCGGCCTGATGCCGAACCCGAAGACGGGCACGGTGACCATGGACGTCACCAAGGCCGTCTCGGACATCAAGGGCGGTAAGATCACCTTCCGGGTGGACAAGCACTCCAACCTGCACCTGATCATCGGCAAGGCCTCGTTCTCCGAGACCCAGCTGATCGACAACTACGCCGCCGTCCTCGACGAGGTGCTCCGCGCCAAGCCGTCCGCGGCCAAGGGCAAGTACCTCCGCAAGGTCGTCCTGACCACCACCATGGGCCCGGGCGTCCCGGTCGACCCGAACGTGGTGAAGAACCTGCAGGAGACCTCGACCGAGGGCTGAGCACGCCTGACGTAACCCGGGGCCCCGCCACGACTCGTGGCGGGGCCCCGTTCGTCTGTCCGCTGTGGCAGGCTCGCCGCCGGGGTGCTCCGGCCGACCCGCGGCCGGGTGGTCGACCGGCCCGCCGCCGTCGGCTGGGTGCCGGAGCGCTTCCCGGCCGACCAGCCGTTCACCGTGGCGCAATATCCCGCCGCGATGGGCCGGGTGGCCGGGCCCGCAGGCCCGGCCGCCGGTCGGGCCGCGGCGGACTGGGTGGAGCGGCTCGGCCTGGCGCCGTTCCGCGGGGTCCGGGTTGCCCGGTGACCGCGCTGGTCCGGCTGCGGCTGGCCGGGTTCCTGCGTACCGGACGGGCGCTGGCGCCGGTACTCGCCGGGCTGCTCGCCCTCGGCGTCCGCTACGGCGGCGGCCGGGCCCAGCCGGCCGAGGCCTACGGCGTCTCGGCGGTGGTGCTCGTCCCCGTGCTGGCCTGGCAGACCAAGATGCTGCTGGACGTTGAGCCGGACGTGCAGCGCCGGCTGGCCCAGGTGGTGGTCGGGCCCGCCCGGGAGCGGGCGGCCGGGCTGCCCGCCTCTGGGCGCACCTGCTGGCCCTGGCTGCGGCTGTGGCGCTCGGCGCCCTGTCCAGCCGGGCCGTCACCGGCAGCGCCGGGCACGGCGTCGCCGTGCTGGCCCTCGGCGCCGTCGGCGCCCTGGTCCTCGGCCTGAGCGGCTCGACCGCGCCCTGGCTCGCCCCGCCGGTGATGGCGGACCGCACGGGCGCTGACCGGGTCGTTGGCCGCGTCGACGGCGCTGCTGCGGTCGCTCTGGGCGGCGGCGTGGGCCGCGGTGGCCCTGGCGGGCTACGCCTGGCGACGCCGCTCCTGGCCTGAGGAAGTGACCGGGCGCACTCTGGGGCGATTTGGCGGTACACGGACACGTCGCGTAACCTGGGCCGGTAGTTCCACCCAGAGACCGCTGGTCACCGTGCTTCGGCACGGTCGAAGGTTCCGCGATGACGGGCGACCCGCGCAGGGCGGTAAGCGAAAATCGGTTCTTCCTGTGGTCTGCCGACCACGGTGATCAGGCCGGCCCTCGCCCCGCGCGCCCTGCGCCGGGGCTTTTCTCGTTGTCGTGATGCCTCCGGCGCCGTCGCAGAGCTTCCGCTCGTCGACGGCGACCAGCCTCGAGCAACGAGAGGAGGGACATGGCGGACAAGCCGATCCGGGCCGACAAGGCCACGGCCGTCGCTGAGCTGACCGACAGCTTCCGCAACGCGAGCGCTGCGGTGCTCACCGAGTACCGTGGTCTGACGGTTTCCCAGCTCACCCAGCTGCGGCGCTCGCTCGGCAAGGAGACCACCTACACGGTCGCGAAGAACACGCTGGCCAAGCGTGCGGCGACCGAGGCGGGCATCTCCGGCCTCGACGAGCTGTTCACCGGTCCTACCGCGCTGACTTTCGTTTCGGGCGACGTCGTCGAGGCGGCGAAGGGTCTTCGCGACTTCGCGAAGACCAACCCGAAGCTCGTCATCAAGGGCGGTGTCTTCGAGGGCAGGGCCATTTCCGCGGCCGAGGTCACGAAGCTCGCCGACCTGGAGTCCCGTGAGGTGCTGCTGGCCAAGCTGGCCGGCGCCATGAAGGGCAACCTGAGCAAGGCCGCGGCCCTGTTCCAGGCTCCGCTCTCCAAGACCGCCCGTCTGGCGGCTGCCCTGCAGGACAAGCGCGAGAAGGAGGGCGCCGAGGCGGCCTGAGGCCTCCCGGCGCACCCACGTTCTTAGTTTCCCTTTGAGAAAGGACGCCAGACATGGCGAAGCTCAGCACCGACGAGCTGCTCGACGCGTTCAAGGAGATGACGCTGATCGAGCTCTCTGAGTTCGTGAAGCAGTTCGAGACGACCTTCGAGGTCACCGCCGCCGCCCCGGTCGCGGTCTCCGCTGCCGGTGGCGCTGCCGCCCCGGCCGAGGCCGAGGCGGAGAAGGACGAGTTCGACGTCGTCCTCGAGGCCGACGGTGGCAAGAAGATCCAGGTCATCAAGGTCGTGCGTGAGCTGACCGGCCTGGGCCTCAAGGAGGCCAAGGACGCGGTCGAGTCCGCGCCGAAGGCCATCCTGGAGAAGGTCAACAAGGAGACCGCCGAGAAGGCCAAGGCCAAGCTCGAGGGCGAGGGCGCCAAGGTCACCCTCAAGTAATTGAGGTACGACCAGGCGCGCGCCCGGCTCACGTGAGCCGGGGTGGACCGCGTCGCGGCGGGCGGTGATCCGGGAACGGATCGCCGCCCGCTGTGGTTGGTGGGTTCCGGTGACAGCAGCGTGAGCAGGGCGTCCGGCGTCCGCCGTACCGCCGCACAGCGGGTCCTGTCGGTAGTCCGTCGGTGGGAAAGACACCCCGACCGGTAACCGGCCCTTGACGCGACACCGGGCTGACAGGCACGCTGGCACCAGCAAGACCTTCCGCGCTTGCAACGGCCACCACTTGGGTAATGGCAGCGGCAGCACCATTGGCCGCGACACCCGAGCGGCCCGGCAGGAACGTCGCGTTCCGAGCGGCCCGGTAGACCCGGTTTTCCAGGGTCCCGAGGCGAGTTCCGCGACGACCTGCGGGGTGGGCTGGACAGCGGTTAGCCTCTCGGCTACACTGCTAGTTTGCGCTGCCTTCCGACTTGACCCCTGCTCGGAAATGTCCGTTTACGGATAATTCTGGTGGGGTCATTGGAGTGCACGCGTACCAGCCGTTCTGCAGCACCGGTCCTCGGAAGGACGCATCTTGGCAGCTTCCCGCCCTGCGAAGACCAGTCGTACGTCGAGCGCTTTCGCTCCCCGCCGAGTTTCTTTCGGCAGGATCACCGAACACCTCGAGGTCCCCAACCTCCTTGCCATTCAGAACGAGTCCTTCGACTGGCTCGTCGGCAACGAGGGTTGGCAGGGCCGGTCGGCGGACGACCCGCACGCACGCTCGGGTCTCGCGGAGATCCTCGAGGAGATCAGTCCCATTGAGGACTTCTCCGGCACCATGTCGCTCTCCTTCTCGGCTCCGCGCTTCGACGAGGTCAAGGCCTCGATCGAGGAGTGCAAGGAGAAGGACCTGACCTACTGCGCGCCGCTGTTCGTGACCGCGGAGTTCACCAACAACACCACTGGCGAGATCAAGAGCCAGACGGTGTTCATGGGTGACTTCCCGATGATGACGCCCAAGGGCACCTTCGTCATCAACGGCACCGAGCGTGTCGTGGTCAGCCAGCTCGTCCGCTCGCCGGGCGTGTACTTCTCGAAGGAGCCGGACAAGACCTCCGACCGCGACCTCTCCAGCGTCAAGGTCATCCCGAGCCGGGGTGCCTGGCTGGAGTTCGACATCGACAAGCGCGACACGGTCGGCGTCCGCATCGACCGTAAGCGTCGGCAGGCCGTCACCGTCCTGCTCAAGGCCATCGGGTGGTCCGCGGAGCGGATCCGCGAGAAGTTCGGCTGGTCCGAGCTGATGATGACCACGCTCGAGAAGGACCACATCGCCGGCCAGGACGAGGCGCTGCTCGACATCTACCGGAAGCTCCGCCCTGGCGAGCCGCCGACCCGTGAGAACGCCCAGACCCTGCTCGACAACCTCTTCTTCAACCCGAAGAGGTACGACGTCGCCAAGGTCGGTCGTTACAAGTTCAACAAGAAGCTCGAAGTTGGCGTGCCGATCACCACGGGCACGCTCACCGAGGACGACATCGTCGCCACCGTGGAGTACCTCTGCCGGCTGCACGCCGGTGAGGACGGCTACGAGGCCGACGACATCGACCACTTCGGCAACCGGCGCCTGCGTACCGTGGGCGAGCTGATCCAGAACCAGGTCCGGGTCGGCCTTTCCCGGATGGAGCGGGTCGTCCGCGAGCGGATGACCACCCAGGACGTCGAGGCGATCACGCCGCAGACCCTGATCAACATCCGCCCGGTGGTGGCGGCGATCAAGGAGTTCTTCGGTACGTCGCAGCTGTCCCAGTTCATGGACCAGACCAACCCGCTGGCGGGCCTGACCCACCGGCGCCGGCTGAGCGCGCTCGGCCCGGGTGGTCTGTCCCGGGAGCGGGCCGGCTTCGAGGTCCGCGACGTGCACCCGTCCCACTACGGCCGGATGTGTCCGATCGAGACGCCGGAAGGCCCGAACATCGGTCTGATCGGCGCGCTCTCCACCTTCGCCCGGGTCAACCCGTTCGGCTTCATCGAGACGCCGTACCGGAAGGTCGTCGAGGGTCGGGTCACCGACCAGATCGACTACCTGACCGCGGACGAGGAGGATCGGTTCGTCAAGGCCCAGGCCAACGCGCGGCTCAAGCCCGACGGCACCTTCGCCGAGGACCGGGTCCTGTGCCGCCGTAAGGGCGGCGAGACCGAGGACGTGGTTCCCGGCGCCGTCGACTACATGGACGTCTCGCCGCGGCAGATGACCTCGGTCGCGACGGCGATGATCCCGTTCCTCGAGCACGACGACGCCAACCGCGCACTCATGGGCGCGAACATGCAGCGCCAGGCGGTGCCGCTGGTGAAGGCCGAGTCGCCGCTGGTCGGCACGGGCATGGAGTACCGGGCCGCGGTCGACGCCGGCGACGTGGTCGTCGCCGAGGTCGGCGGCGTCATCGAGGATCTGTGCGCCGACTACGTCACGATCCACCAGGACGACGGTCACCGCCGGACGTACCTGCTGCACAAGTTCCGCCGCTCCAACGCCGGCTCCTGCGTGAACCAGAAGCCGGTCGTCTTCGAGGGCGACCGCGTCGAGGCCGGCCAGGTCATCGCCGACGGTCCGTGCACCGACGAGGGCGAGATGGCGCTCGGACGCAACCTGCTGGTGGCGTTCATGTGCTGGGAGGGCCACAACTACGAGGACGCGATCATCCTGTCGCAGCGCCTCGTGCAGCAGGACGTGCTCACCTCGATCCACATCGAGGAGCACGAGGTCGACGCCCGGGACACCAAGCTCGGCCCGGAGGAGATCACCCGCGACATCCCGAACGTCAGCGAGGAAATGCTCGCGGACCTCGACGAGCGCGGCATCATCCGGATCGGCGCCGAGGTCGTCCCCGGCGACATCCTGGTCGGCAAGGTCACGCCGAAGGGCGAGACCGAGCTGACCCCGGAGGAGCGGCTGCTCCGCGCGATCTTCGGCGAGAAGGCGCGTGAGGTCCGGGACACCTCGCTGAAGGTGCCGCACGGCGAGACCGGCACGGTCATCGGTGTGCGTACCTTCTCCCGCGAGGACGGCGACGAGCTGCCGCCGGGTGTCAACGAGCTGGTCCGGGTGTACGTCGCCCAGAAGCGCAAGATCCAGGACGGTGACAAGCTCGCGGGCCGGCACGGCAACAAGGGCGTCATCTCCAAGATCCTGCCGGTCGAGGACATGCCGTTCCTGGAGGACGGCACGCCGGTCGACATCGTGCTCAACCCGCTGGGTGTGCCGAGCCGGATGAACATCGGCCAGGTGCTGGAAACCCACCTCGGCTGGGTCGCCAAGACCGGTTGGAGCGTGGAAGGCGACGACGCGGCGTGGAAGAAGCAGCTGCGCTCGATCGACGCCCACGAGTCCGAGCCGGACACCAACGTGGCCACCCCGGTCTTCGACGGTGCCCGCGAGGAGGAGATCTCCGGTCTGCTCTCGTCGACCCTGCCCAACCGGGACGGCAAGCAGCTGATCGGCGCCAGCGGAAAGGCGCAGCTGTACGACGGTCGCTCCGGCGAGCCGCTGCCGGACCCGATCGCGGTCGGCTACATCTACATCCTGAAGCTCAACCACCTGGTCGACGACAAGATCCACGCCCGGTCGACCGGCCCGTACTCGATGATCACGCAGCAGCCGCTGGGTGGTAAGGCGCAGTTCGGTGGCCAGCGCTTCGGTGAGATGGAGTGCTGGGCGATGCAGGCGTACGGCGCCGCCTACGCCCTGCAGGAGCTGCTGACGATCAAGTCCGACGACGTCCTCGGCCGGGTGAAGGTCTACGAGGCGATCGTCAAGGGCGAGAACATCCCGGAGCCGGGCATCCCGGAGTCGTTCAAGGTGCTGCTCAAGGAGCTGCAGTCGCTGTGCCTCAACGTCGAGGTGCTCTCCAGCGACGGTGTGGCCTTGGAGATGCGCGAGACCGACGACGAGGTGTTCCGGGCCGCGGAGGAGCTGGGCATCGACCTGTCCCGGCGCGAGCCAAGCTCGGTCGAAGAGGTCTGAGGTGAGCGGTCGGGGGCCGGTTCGCCGGCTCCCGACCCCATCCACTAGCTAAGCAGTACAGACGACGACATAGGGGACATAGTGCTCGACGTCAACTTCTTCGACGAGCTGCGCATCGGCCTCGCCACCGCCGACGACATCCGTCAGTGGTCGCACGGTGAGGTCAAGAAGCCCGAGACGATCAACTACCGCACCCTCAAGCCGGAAAAGGACGGGCTCTTCTGCGAGAAGATCTTCGGTCCGCAGCGGGACTGGGAGTGCTACTGCGGTAAGTACAAGCGGGTCCGCTTCAAGGGCATCATCTGCGAGCGCTGCGGCGTCGAGGTGACCCGTTCCAAGGTCCGTCGTGAGCGGATGGGGCACATCGAGCTGGCCGCTCCGGTGACCCACATCTGGTACTTCAAGGGCGTGCCGAGCCGGCTGGGCTACCTGCTGGACCTCGCCCCCAAGGACCTCGAGAAGATCATCTACTTCGCCTCGTACGTCGTGACGAGCGTGGACGCCGAGTCGCGTCACCGTGACCTCTCGACCATCGAGAACGAGATCCTGGCCGAGAAGCGGCAGGCCGAGAACAGCCGCGACTCGGAGATCGAGAAGCGGGCCGCCAAGCTCGAGGCCGACCTGGCCGAGCTGGAGGCCGAGGGTGCCAAGGCGGACGTCCGGCGCAAGGTCAAGGAGGGCGGAGAGCGCGAGATGCGCCAGATCCGCGACCGGGCCCAGCGCGAGATCGACCGCCTCGACGAGGTTCTCGACACCTTCCGCAAGCTGGAGCCAAAGCAGCTGGTCACCGACGAGCTGCTCTACCGCGAGCTGCGCGACCGCTTCGGCGAGTACTTCACCGGCGGCATGGGCGCCGAGGCCATCAAGGCCCTGGTCCAGAACATGGACCTGGGTGCCGAGGCCGAGAGCCTGCGCGAGACCATCCGGTCCGGCAAGGGGCAGCGGAAGATCCGGGCGCTCAAGCGGCTCAAGGTGGTCGCGGCGTTCCTGAACACCCGCAACTCGCCGCTCGGCATGGTGCTCGACTGCGTTCCGGTCATCCCGCCGGACCTGCGTCCGATGGTGCAGCTGGACGGTGGCCGCTTCGCGACCTCCGACCTGAACGACCTGTACCGCCGGGTGATCAACCGGAACAACCGCCTCAAGCGGCTGATCGACCTCGGTGCGCCCGAGATCATCGTCAACAACGAGAAGCGGATGCTCCAGGAGGCCGTCGACGCGCTGTTCGACAACGGCCGTCGCGGCCGGCCGGTCACCGGTCCGGGCAACCGCCCGCTGAAGTCGCTCTCCGACATGCTCAAGGGCAAGCAGGGCCGGTTCCGCCAGAACCTGCTCGGCAAGCGCGTCGACTACTCCGGCCGTTCGGTCATCGTGGTCGGCCCGAAGCTGAAGCTGCACCAGTGCGGCCTGCCCAAGCAGATGGCGCTGGAGCTGTTCAAGCCGTTCGTGATGAAGCGGCTGGTTGACCTCAACCACGCGCAGAACATCAAGTCCGCCAAGCGGATGGTCGAGCGGCAGCGGCCGGTCGTGTGGGACGTGCTGGAAGAGGTCATCGGCGAGCACCCGGTGCTGCTGAACCGCGCGCCGACCCTGCACCGTCTGGGCATCCAGGCCTTCGAGCCGCAGCTGGTCGAGGGCAAGGCCATCCAGATCCACCCGCTGGTCTGCACCGCGTTCAACGCCGACTTCGACGGTGACCAGATGGCGGTCCACGTGCCGCTGTCCGCCGAGGCCCAGGCCGAGGCCCGGATCCTGATGCTGTCGTCGAACAACATCCTCAAGCCGGCCGACGGCAAGCCGGTCACCATGCCCACCCAGGACATGGTCATCGGTCTCTACCACCTCACCCACCTCACCCCCGGTGGGAAGGGCGAGGGCCGGCCGTTCAGCTCGGACGCCGAGACGCGGATGGCGTTCGACAACGGCGAGCTGCACCTGGGGACGCCGGTCAAGATCCGGCTGCGCGGCGTCACCGAGGTCGACAACGGCGCCGGCGCCGAGCCGTGGACCGCGCCCGAGGGCTGGGTCGAGGGTCAGCCGCTGACCGTGGAGACCACCCTCGGTCGGGTGCTGTTCAACGAGACGCTGCCGCAGGGCTACCGCTTCGTGAACTACGAGATCCGCAAGGGTCAGCTCTCCGCGATCGTCAACGACCTCGCCGAGCGTTTCCCGAAGGTGGCGCTGGCCGCCACCCTCGACGGGCTCAAGGAGGCCGGTTTCCACTGGGCCACCTGGTCCGGCGTGACGATCGGCATGGAGGACGTCATCGCTCCGCCGCGCAAGCGGGAGATCCTGGAGAAGTACGAGAAGGAAGCCGACCGGATCGACAAGCAGTACCAGCGTGGTCTGATGACCGCCGAGGAGCGTCGCGGCGAGCTCATCGAGATCTGGACCAAGGCGACCAACGAGGTCGCCAAGGAGATGGACACCGCGCTGCCGCAGGAGAACCCGCTGTGGAAGATGATCAACTCGGGTGCCCGCGGTAACCTGCTCCAGCTCCGGCAGATCGCGGCGATCCGTGGTCTGGTGGCCAACCCCAAGGGTGAGATCATCCCGCGGCCCATCAAGGCCTCGTACCGGGAGGGTCTGTCCGTGCTGGAGTACTTCATCTCCACGCACGGTGCCCGTAAGGGTCTCGCGGACACCGCCCTGCGTACCGCCGACTCGGGTTACCTGACCCGTCGTCTGGTGGACGTCTCGCAGGACGTCATCATCCGCGAGGAGGACTGCGGCACCGACCGGGCCATCCCGATGCAGATCGGCGAGCGGCTCGACAGCAAGCTGGTCGTCCACACCCACGCCGAGACCAGCGTGCACGCCCGGACCCTGGCCGACGACATCAAGGGGCCGGACGGCACCGTCGTCGCTGAGCGGGGCCAGGACCTCAACTCGATCCTGGTCGACCGGATCGTGGCGGCCGGGGTGGAGACGGTGCGGGTGCGCAGCGTGCTCACCTGTGAGTCGAAGCTGGGCGTCTGCGCGGCCTGCTACGGCCGTTCGCTGCCGACCGGCAAGTCGGTCGACATCGGTGAGGCGGTCGGCATCATCGCCGCCCAGTCCATCGGTGAGCCGGGTACCCAGCTGACGATGCGTACCTTCCACACCGGTGGTGTCGCGGGTGAGGACATCACCCAGGGTCTGCCGCGTGTCCAGGAGATCTTCGAGGCCCGGGTCCCGAAGGGTAAGGCGCCCATCGCCGACACCCCGGGCCGGATCCGGATCGAGGACGGCGAGCGGTCCCGGAAGATCATCGTGGTGCCGGACGACGGCAGCGAGGAGATCGTCTACGACAAGATCTCCAAGCGGGTCAAGCTGCGGACCCACGACGGCGGTCACGTCGAGGTAGGCGAGAAGCTCACCGAGGGCACCATCGACCCGCACGAGCTGCTCCGCATCCTCGGCCCGCGGTCGGTCCAGGTCCACCTGACCCAGGAGGTCCAGGAGGTCTACCGCTCGCAGGGTGTGCTCATCCACGACAAGCACATCGAGATCATCATTCGCCAGATGCTCAAGCGGGTGACGGTCATCGACTCCGGCTCGACCGAGTTCCTGCCGGGTGTGCTGGTCGACCGGGCGCTCTTCGAGTCGGAGAACCGCCGGCTCGTGGGTGAGGGCGGCGAGCCCGCCGCCGGTCGCCCGGTGCTGATGGGTATCACCAAGGCCTCGCTGGCCACCGACTCCTGGCTCTCGGCGGCCTCCTTCCAGGAGACCACCCGGGTGCTGACCGACGCGGCGATCAACTCGCGCAGCGACTCGCTGGTCGGCCTCAAGGAGAACGTGATCATCGGCAAGCTCATCCCGGCCGGTACGGGCATCAGCAAGTACCGCAACGTCCGGGTCGAGCCGACCGAGGAGGCGAAGGCCAAGGTCTACTCGATGACCGGCTACCCGGAAACCGACTACGGCTTCGGCCCGGCCGGTGGCCAGGCGGTTCCGCTGGACGACTTCGACTTCGGGTCGTACCGCTAAGCAGTAGGCAACGACGAGGCCCCCGGCACCCGCCGGGGGCCTCGTCGCGTCTGCGGTGCCTGCGGAACTCGGAACGCGCGGGGGAGAGGGCGGGCGGTCCGGAACGCCGGCCGCACCGGCGGGGCATGATGGTCGACATGACGACCGCACCCGGGCCGGTGCCCGTCGCGCAACAGGGACCGCGCCATCCGCTCGATCCTGAGCCGACCCGGTCGACGAAGGCCCGCGCGGTCTTCGCCCTGGGCCTGATCGGGGCGTTGACCGGGCTCTTCGTCGGCGGGGTGGTGCCGTCCACGATCGCCCTTCTGCTCGCCCGGCAGGCCCGCCGGGAGGCGTACGCCTCGGGTGGCTTCCTGACCGGCGGGGACCGGCTGCGGCGCGGCGAACGGTTGGCCCGGACCGGCCTGGTCCTGGTGGCCGTTGCGGTGGTGGCGGCGGTGGTGATCGGAGTGGTCCGGCTCGCCGACGCCCCCTTCGGGCACGACTACGCCCCGAACGTCGACTGACCGGCTGGGGGAGGCGTCCGCGCCCGGACCCGCCGGTGAGGCCGGCGGCGGTAGCCTGACCGGTGTCCGCCGCGCCGTGGCGGGCGAGGCGCGTCGACAGGAGGACCTCGTGACGGAACCGGCCCCACCGTCGGGCGGCGAGCCGAGCCGGTCCGGGCAGGACCCGGTCGAGTCCGCGGCGGTCGAGTCCGCGCCGGCTGCGGATCGCCCGAGCCCGTGGGCCGGGCCTTTCGCCGGGGTCGACGAGGGGCCGAGCGCGCCGCCGGAGGTCGCCGCCGTCGGGTACGCGCCCCCGCCGGTGCCGCCGTCCGCGCCGTCCGCCGGCCAGCAGCCTCCGTCCGGGACGTACCCCGGAGGCTGGCCCCCGCCCGGGTCCGCGCCGGGGCAGCAGCCCTGGTCCGCGCCGCCGGGCGGTTCGTCGTACGGGCCGGTTCCGGGGCACCCGCAGCCGTCGACCGGCTGGTCGGGTGGCCCGGCGTACCCCGCGGCGGCACCCGGCTTTCCCGGTGCCGCGCCGCTGCCCGGCGCCGGCTGGGGGCCGAGGCCGCCGGCGGTAGGTCCCCGCCCCGGGCCGCTGCCGCCGCCCCCGCGTGAGCCGGCTCGCCCACCGAAGCGGATCGATCCGGTTCCCGGCACGCCCTTCGGCGTGGTCCACCTGGACGTGCCGCCGGTGACCTCGGGGTTGGCCGTGGGGTCGTTGGTGACCGGGATCGCCGCCATCCTGGTCTCGCTCCTGGTGCTCTGTTTCGGTATTGCCGGCCCGGACTACGGCGGCGCCTGGGCCGCCGGGGCGTTCACGGTGCTCGGCGCGCTGGCCGGGACAGCGGCGATCGTCGCCGGTCTGCTGGCCCGCCGGCAGATCCGCCGGCCGGCGCCGCCGCCCGCGGTCCGCTTCACCGGCAACGGGCTCGCCGTGGCCGGCGTGAGCTGCGGCGGGGTGGGGTTGCTGCTCAGCCTGCTCGGGCTCGGCCTGGCATTGGTCGTCCAGTTGGCGTGACCGGAGTCACCTCCTGGCCCGGCGGCGTCGATGACCTCGCCGGTTTGCCCAGGGCCTGGTGCTCGGCCTCTGGGCGGAACCGGGGCCGCCGGGCCGGCCCGTGGGGAAGCCGGTACACTTGTCACCGTAGGTACCCATTCGTGGGTGGGCAGGCATGGCGGGTTCGGCCGGCGGGCTGCGACGCAGTTCTCCTGGGCCGCTCGTTTTGACCTGCACGGCTGTGGTAGGTACTCTTTCCCATTGTGCCCGGGCCAGCCCGGGCAATGCGTGCGTGCGCTGGAGCCGGTCCACCGGTGATCGCGCGGGGCACGATCAAAGCCAAAGATCCGGCGCTCGGTGAGCCGCGCGCCGGTGACAGAAACCCGGTACGGCGCGCGAGCGACGACACCGGGACCGTGATCCGGGCGACACGCCCGACCGCGGGTGCCGGGGCCTCCGTCAGGTGGCCCGGGCTGGAATGTAGGAGAGCCGACCATCAGGCGGCTACGAGCAGACGGCGCGGCCGCGCGAGCGGCCGAAGGGAGCGGAGAAACCCGGTGCCCACGATTCAGCAGCTGGTCCGAAAGGGCCGCCAGGCCAAGACGACCAAGACCAAGACCCCGGCGCTGAAGGGTTCCCCTCAGCGGCGCGGTGTGTGCACCCGCGTGTACACCACCACCCCCAAGAAGCCGAACTCGGCGCTCCGCAAGGTCGCTCGTGTCAAGCTCAGCAGCCAGATCGAGGTGACCGCCTACATCCCGGGCGTGGGTCACAACCTGCAGGAGCACTCGATCGTGCTCGTCCGCGGTGGCCGGGTGAAGGACCTCCCCGGCGTGCGTTACAAGATCGTCCGCGGTTCGCTGGACACCCAGGGTGTCCGCAACCGCAAGCAGGCGCGCAGCCGTTACGGCGCGAAGAAGGAGAAGAGCTGACATGCCGCGTAAGGGACCCGCTCCGCGGAAGCCGCTGGTCGCTGACCCGGTGTACAACTCGCCTTTGGTCACCCAGCTGGTGAACAAGATCCTGATGCGCGGCAAGCGTCAGCTCGCCGAGCGCATCGTGTACGCCGCCCTGGAGGGCTGCCGCGAGAAGTCCGGCACCGACCCGGTCGTCACGCTCAAGCGCGCCATGGACAACGTCAAGCCGACCCTCGAGGTCCGCAGCCGCCGTGTCGGTGGCGCGACCTACCAGGTGCCGGTCGAGGTCCGTCCGGTCCGGGCGACCACCCTCGGGCTGCGCTGGCTGGTGACGTACTCCAAGGCGCGTCGGGAGAAGACCATGGTCGAGCGGCTAATGAACGAGCTGCTGGACGCGAGCAACGGTCTGGGTGCCGCCGTCAAGCGGCGCGAGGACACGCACAAGATGGCCGAGTCGAACAAGGCCTTCGCGCACTACCGCTGGTAACACCCTGGTTCCGGCGCCGGACCGGCGCCGGAACCGCCACCAGTTGTGTCGAGACGACGATAAGTAGGGATTGAAGTGGCCGCCGCAGACGCGCTCGCCAACGTACGCAACATCGGCATCATGGCCCACATCGATGCCGGTAAGACCACGACCACCGAGCGGATCCTGTTCTACACCGGTATCACGTACAAGATCGGTGAGGTCCACGAGGGCGCTGCCGTCATGGACTGGATGGAGCAGGAGCAGGAGCGTGGTATCACCATCACCTCCGCTGCTACCAAGTGTGAGTGGAAGGGCCACACGATCCAGATCATCGACACGCCCGGTCACGTCGACTTCACGGTCGAGGTCGAGCGGTCGCTGCGGGTGCTGGATGGTGCGGTCGCGGTCTACGACGGTGTCGCCGGTGTGGAGCCGCAGACGGAGAACGTCTGGCGTCAGGCCGACAAGTACCACGTCCCGCGGATGTGCTTCGTCAACAAGCTCGACCGGACCGGCGCCGACTTCTTCCGCTGCGTGCAGATGATGATCGACCGGCTCAACGCCACCCCGCTGGTGCTCCAGATCCCGATCGGGCTCGAGGGCGACCACATCGGCGTCGTGGACCTGATCGAAATGAAGGCGCTCACCTGGCGCGGGGAGACCCAGAAGGGTGAGGACTACGCCATCGAGGAGATCCCGGCCGAGCTGGCCGACTCCGCGGCCGAGTGGCGCGAGAAGCTGGTGGAGACCCTGGCCGACGTCGACGACGCGGTGATGGAGAAGTACCTGGAGGGCGAGGAGATCTCCGTCGCGGAGATCAAGGCCGCCATCCGGCGCGCCACCATCGCCAGCAAGGCCAACCCGGTGCTGTGCGGCTCGGCGTTCAAGAACAAGGGCGTCCAGCCCATGCTCGACGCCGTCGTCGACTTCCTGCCGTCGCCGCTGGACGTCCCGGCCATCGAGGGCACCGCCGCCGACGGCGAGACCCCGATCCAGCGGCAGCCGTCGAAGTCCGAGCCGTTCTCCGGCCTGGCCTTCAAGATCCAGACCGACAAGCACCTCGGCAAGCTCACCTACGTGCGGGTCTACTCCGGCACGCTCGACTCCGGATCCCAGGTGGTCAACTCCACCAAGGACCGGAAGGAGCGGATCGGCAAGATCTACCAGATGCACGCCAACAAGCGGGAAGAGCGTCCGTCGGCGCAGGCCGGCGACATCATCGCGGTGCAGGGTCTCAAGCAGACCACCACCGGCGACACGCTGTGCGACCCGGCGAACCCGGTGATCCTGGAGTCGATGACCTTCCCGGAGCCGGTCATCTCGGTGGCGATCGAGCCGAAGACCAAGTCCGACCAGGAGAAGCTGGGCACGGCCATCCAGCGGCTGGCCGAGGAAGACCCGACCTTCCGCGTCAGGTTGGACGAGGAGACCGGTCAGACGGTCATCTCCGGCATGGGCGAGCTGCACCTGGACATCCTGGTCGACCGGATGCGGCGTGAGTTCAACGTCGAGGCCAACGTCGGCAAGCCGCAGGTGGCGTACCGCGAGACCATCCGCCGCAAGGTGGACAAGGTCGAGTACACCCACAAGAAGCAGACCGGTGGTTCCGGCCAGTACGCCCGCGTGATCGTGAGCATCGAGCCGCTGCCGCTGGACAACGACTCGCCGACCTACGAGTTCGCGAATGCCGTCAGCGGTGGCCGCATCCCCCGGGAGTTCATCCCGTCGGTGGACGCGGGCGCGCAGGACGCCATGCAGTACGGCATCCTCGCCGGCTTCCCGCTGGTCGGTGTCAAGCTGACGCTGCTGGACGGCCAGTACCACGAGGTCGACTCGTCGGAAATGGCATTCAAGATCGCCGGCTCGATGGTGATGAAGGACGCGGCCCGCAAGGCCGACCCGGCGTTGCTCGAGCCGATGATGGCCGTTGAGGTCACCACTCCTGAGGAGAACATGGGTGACGTCATCGGTGACCTCAACTCCCGCCGCGGCATCATCCAGGCGATGGAGGAGCGCAGTGGCGCCCGCATCGTGAAGGCTCTGGTGCCGTTGTCGGAGATGTTCGGCTACGTCGGTGACCTGCGGTCGAAGACCCAGGGCCGGGCTAGCTACAGCATGCAGTTCGACTCCTACGCCGAGGTTCCGCAGAGCGTGGCGAAGGAGATCATCGCCAAGGCGACGGGTGAGTGACGCTCACCTGAGCTGATTCGATGGTCCGAGGCTGGTCGCGGGAGGGCACTCCCCGCCCGCGGCCACCTCGATCGGGTTGCGTGAGACCGGGCCTGTAGGCTTCATCGCCGCAGAACCCACAAAAGCTCTCCGGCCGCCAGGCCGGAACGGCTGTCGACAGAGTCCTAAGCGCCGACCGGCGCGCCGGGGCGAACGAACCAAGAAGTCCACAGGAGGACACCAGTGGCGAAGGCTAAGTTCCAGCGGACTAAGCCGCACGTCAACATCGGCACCATTGGTCACATCGACCACGGTAAGACGACGCTGACGGCGGCCATCACCAAGGTCCTGCACGACCAGTTCCCGGACCTGAACCCCTACACGCCGTTCGACCAGATCGACAAGGCGCCGGAGGAGAAGGCCCGCGGCATCACGATCTCGATCGCGCATGTCGAGTACCAGACCGAGGCGCGGCACTACGCGCACGTCGACTGCCCCGGGCACGCCGACTACATCAAGAACATGATCACCGGTGCCGCGCAGATGGACGGCGCGATCCTGGTGGTGGCGGCGACCGACGGCCCGATGCCGCAGACCCGCGAGCACGTGCTGCTGGCCCGTCAGGTCGGTGTGCCGTACATCGTCGTGGCGCTCAACAAGAGCGACATGGTCGACGACGAGGAGCTCCTGGAGCTCGTCGAGCTCGAGGTCCGCGAGCTGCTCTCCTCGCAGGAGTACCCGGGTGACGACCTGCCGGTCGTCCGCGTCTCGGCGCTGAAGGCGCTCGAGGGCGACCCGGAGTGGACCGGCCGCCTCCTGGAGCTGATGACCGCGGTCGACACCGCGATCCCGCAGCCGGAGCGCGATGTCGACAAGCCGTTCCTGATGCCGGTCGAGGACGTGTTCACGATCACCGGTCGTGGCACCGTCGTCACCGGTCGGGTGGAGCGCGGCGTTCTCCTGCCGAACGAGGATGTTGAGCTCGTCGGCATCAAGGAGAAGAGCTTCAAGACCAAGGTCACCGCGATCGAGATGTTCCGGAAGACCCTGGACGACGCCCGCGCGGGCGAGAACGTCGGCCTGCTGCTGCGTGGTACCAAGCGCGACGAGGTCGAGCGCGGCATGGTCGTGGTGAAGCCGGGCTCGAACACCCCGCACACGGACTTCGAGGCGACGGTCTACATCCTCTCCAAGGAGGAGGGCGGCCGACACACTCCCTTTTTCCAGAACTACCGTCCGCAGTTCTACTTCCGGACCACGGACGTCACCGGCGTCGTCACGCTGCCCGAGGGCACCGAGATGGTCATGCCGGGCGACAACACCACGATGACCGTGAAGCTGATCCAGCCCATCGCGATGGAGGAAAACCTCAAGTTCGCGATCCGGGAGGGTGGCCGTACGGTCGGCGCGGGTCGCGTCACCAACATCATCAAGTGAGCTGGGTAACCCCGATTAGCGTCGCCGCCGTTCGTGCGGCATACTAGTCAGGTTGCGTAACGACGGTTAGTCGCCTGCGTCCGGCGCATGCTGGACCTCCGGGCAGACGAACAATCGCGCGTAGGGTGGTTGATCGCCACTGAGCGGTCAACCACCCTCGCACGGCGTCCGGGTCGCGGAGACGCGATCGGCGCCATGACCCACCGCGTGGTCAGCGAATCGCTCCGGAGCCTCGGGGCGGAGCCTGGTCCGAGGGCGCGACACGCCCGACCGCGGGGGTCGGCGGAAGTGGGCCTGTACCAGCCGGTACAGGTGCCCGCGACACAGCGGCATCGAGAGAAGGAACAGAAGCCACCATGGCGGGACAGAAGATCCGCATCCGGCTCAAGGCCTATGACCACGAGGTCGTCGACTCCTCGGCTCGGAAGATCGTCGAGACGGTGACGCGTACCGGGGCGCAGGTCGCTGGCCCGGTGCCGCTGCCCACGGAGATCAACCGTTTCTGCGTCATCCGCTCGCCGCACAAGTACAAGGACTCGCGCGAGCACTTCGAGATGCGTACGCACAAGCGTCTGATCGACATCATCGACCCGACCCCGAAGACGGTCGACTCGCTCATGCGCCTCGACCTGCCGGCTGGCGTCGACATCGAGATCAAGCTGTAGGGACCGGACAAATGGACAGGCAAGTCAAGGGGATCCTGGGCGCAAAGCTCGGCATGACCCAGGTCTGGGACAACAACCGCGTTGTCCCGGTGACCGTGGTTCAGGCCGGCCCCTGCGTCATCAGCCAGGTTCGTAACGCCGACAAGGACGGTTACTCAGCGGTCCAGCTGGCGTACGGCACGATCGACCCGCGCAAGGTTAAGAAGCCGATCAGCGGGCACTACGCGAAGGCAGATGTGGCGCCGCGCCGGCACATCGTCGAGCTGCGCACCGCGGACGCCGCGGACTACTCGCTGGGCCAGGAGGTCACGGTCGAGGAGTTCCCCGCCGGGATCTCGATCGACGTGACCGGCAAGACCAAGGGCAAGGGCTACGCCGGCCCGATGAAGCGGCACGGCTTCCACGGTCTGCGCGCCAGCCACGGTGTCCAGCGCAAGCACCGCTCGCCCGGCTCCATCGGCGCCTGCGCCACTCCGGGTCGGGTCTTCAAGGGCACCCGGATGGCCGGCCGGATGGGTGGCGTGCGCTACACCGTTCAGAACCTGACCGTTCAGGCGGTCGACACCGAGAACAACCTCCTGCTCGTCCGTGGTGCCATTCCCGGCCCCAAGGGCGCGCTGGTCCTGGTCCGTACCGCGGCCAAGACCAAGGCGAAGAAGGGCGGTGCGGCCAAGTGACCACCGTTGACGTCCTCACCGTCGAAGGCGCCAAGAGCGGCTCTGTCGAGCTGCCGGCCGACATCTTCGACGTCCAGGCGAACCTCGCGCTGATGCACCAGGTCGTGGTGGCGCAGCTCGCGGCCGCCCGGCAGGGCACGCACAAGGTCAAGACCCGCGGCGAGGTCGCCGGTGGCGGCAAGAAGCCGTACAAGCAGAAGGGCACCGGTCGTGCCCGGCAGGGCTCGATCCGCGCCCCGCAGTTCGCCGGCGGTGGCGTCGTGCACGGTCCCGTGCCGCGCGACTACAGCCAGCGCACCCCCAAGAAGATGAAGGCCGCCGCCCTGCGTGGCGCCCTCTCCGACCGGGCGCGCGCCGGCCAGGTGCATGTCGTCGAGGCGTTTGTCTCGGGCGAGAAGCCGTCGACCAAGGCGGCCCTGGCCACGCTGACCAAGCTGACCGAGGCCCGTCGGGTCCTGGTCGTGCTGAGCAGCACGGACGAGCTGAACTGGGTGTCGCTGCGCAACGAGACGCGGGTGCACCTGATCGAGGCCGGCCAGCTCAACACGTACGACGTGCTGGTGGCCGACGACGTGGTCTTCACCAAGGACGCCCTGGACGAGTTCCTGGGTGTTCCCGCCGAGACCACCGAGGAGGGTGGCAAGTGAGCACGATCGCCGATCCGCGCGACATCATCGTCGCGCCGGTCGTCTCGGAGAAGAGCTACAGCGAGCTGAACCGGAACTGGTACACCTTCCTGGTGCACCCGGACGCGAACAAGACCGAGATCAAGATCGCTATTCAGCAGATCTTCAACGTCCGCGTTCTGACGGTCAACACGCTCAACCGCCAGGGCAAGCGCAAGCGCACCAAGACCGGCTTCGGTCAGCGCAAGGCCACCAAGCGGGCGATCGTGAAGCTGGCTGACGGAGACCGTATCGAGGCCTTCGGCGGCCCGGTCAGCTGAGGGGTGTAGACAATGGCTATCCGTAAGTACAAGCCGACGACGCCGGGCCGTCGTGGCTCCAGCGTCGCCGACTTCGCCGAGATCACCCGGTCGACGCCGGAGAAGTCGCTGCTGGCTCCGCTGCCGAAGAAGGGCGGGCGTAACGCCCACGGCCGGATCACCACGCGGCACCACGGTGGCGGCCACAAGCGCCAGTACCGTCTGATCGACTTCAAGCGGGTCGACAAGGACGGCGTGCCGGCGAAGGTCGCCCACATCGAGTACGACCCGAACCGCACCGCGCGGATCGCGCTGCTGCACTACGCCGACGGCGAGAAGCGCTACATCATCGCGCCGAAGGACCTGAAGCAGGGCGACGCTGTCGAGTCCGGTCCGGGCGCCGACATCAAGCCGGGCAACAACCTGCCGCTGCGTAACATCCCGGTCGGTAGCACCATCCACGCGGTGGAGCTGCGTCCGGGCGGCGGGGCCAAGATGGCCCGCTCGGCCGGCGTCGGCATCCAGCTCCTCGGCCGTGAGGGCGCGTACGCGACCCTCCGCATGCCGTCCGGTGAGATCCGGCGGGTCGACGTTCGGTGCCGCGCAAGCATCGGCGAGATCGGCAACGCCGACCAGTCGAACATCAACTGGGGCAAGGCCGGCCGGATGCGGTGGAAGGGCAAGCGCCCGACCGTCCGTGGTGTCGCGATGAACCCGGTCGACCACCCGCACGGTGGTGGTGAGGGTAAGACCTCCGGTGGTCGCCACCCGGTCAACCCGCAGGGTAAGCCCGAGGGCCGCACCCGTCGTAAGGGCCAGCCGAGTGACCGGCTGATCGTCCGCCGCCGCTACGCCACGCGTAAGCGCGGCTGAGGGAGATAGAACATGCCTCGCAGCCTTAAGAAGGGCCCGTTCATCGACGACCACCTGCTCAAGAAGGTGGAGACGCAGAACGACAAGGGCACGAAGAACGTGATCAAGACCTGGTCGCGGCGCTCGACGATCATCCCGGACATGCTGGGTCACACGATCGCCGTGCACGACGGACGCAAGCACGTCCCGGTGTTCGTGACCGAGGCGATGGTCGGGCACAAGCTCGGCGAGTTCGCGCTGACCCGCACGTTCAAGGGTCACGAGAAGGACGACCGGAAGAGCCGTCGGCGCTGACGCCGCGGGCATACGGATAGAGGAACAAGGGGTTACAGCGATGCCAGGAAAGGGCGACGCTCCGGTGCTTCCGGGCGCGCGGGCGGTTGCGCGGCACGTGCGCATCTCGCCGACGAAGGCGCGCCGGGTGGTCAACCTCGTCCGCGGCCTGCCCGCGAAGGAGGCGCTCACGGTGCTGCAGTTCGCGCCGCAGGCGGCGAGCGAGCAGGTGTACAAGGTGCTCGCGAGCGCGATTGCCAACGCGGAGAACAACGAGCGGCTGGACCCCGATGCGCTGCTCGTCAGCGAGGCGTTCGTCGACGAGGGCCCGACCATGAAGCGGTTCCGGCCGCGGGCGCAGGGCCGGGCGTTCCGGATCCGCAAGCGGACCTGCCACATCACCATGGCGGTCGAGGCGGTGGCTCCGGCCACGCCGAAGAAGTCCGCGGCGGCGAAGAAGGCGGCCCCGGCGCAGCAGGCCGAGCCGGCTGACACGCAGAGCAAGACGGAGGGCGCCGAGTAATGGGTCAGAAGGTTCACCCCACTGGATTCCGGCTCGGCATCTCGACCGACTGGAAGTCCCGCTGGTTCGCAGACAAGCTCTACAAGGACTACGTCGGCGAGGACGTCAAGATTCGCCGGATGATGTCCAAGGGCCTGGAGCGGGCCGGCATCTCGAAGGTCGACATCGAGCGCACCCGGGATCGGGTCCGCGTCGACATCCACACCGCCCGGCCGGGCATCGTCATCGGCCGTAAGGGTGCGGAGGCCGACCGGATCCGCGGCGAGCTGGAGAAGCTGACCGGCAAGCAGGTGCAGCTGAACATCATCGAGGTGAAGAGCCCCGAGTCGGACGCGCAGCTGGTCGCACAGGGTGTGGCCGAGCAGCTGTCCAGCCGGGTCAGCTTCCGTCGGGCGATGCGCAAGTCGATGCAGTCCTCGATGAAGAACCCGATCGTCAAGGGCATCCGGGTACAGGTCTCGGGTCGTCTCGGCGGCGCCGAGATGAGCCGCACCGAGTTCTACCGTGAGGGTCGGGTCCCGCTGCACACCCTGCGGGCCAACATCGACTACGGCTTCTTCGAGGCCCGTACCACCTTCGGCCGGATCGGCGTGAAGGTCTGGATCTACAAGGGCGACTTCGTCCCGGGCCGGGAGGCTCCGGCCGAGACCGGTCCCGCCCGCCCGCGTCGTGACCGTGGCGACCGCCCCGAGCGTCCGCGCCGTGGTCGGTCGGGTTCGTCGGGCACCACCGCCGGCGGCACCGAGGCCGGCCGGGCCGCCGCGACCACGATCGCGCAGCAGGCCGAGACGCCTAGCGGCGAGCCGATCGACAGCGCGGCTGTGGCCGCCACGGCTTCCGCTCCGGCAGAGACGCAGCAGGAGGGCTGACAGATGCTGATGCCGCGCAAGCCCCCGAAGGGCTTCCGCAAGCCGCACCACCCGGACCGCCACGGCGCGTCCAAGGGTGGTAACCGGGTGGTGTTCGGCGAGTTCGGGATCCAGGCTCTCGAGCCGGCGTACGTGACCAACCGCCAGATCGAGTCGGCGCGTATCGCGATGACCCGCCACATCAAGCGTGGCGGCAAGGTCTGGATCACGGTCTTCCCGGACCAGGCCCTGACCAAGAAGCCGGCCGAAACCCGGATGGGTTCCGGTAAGGGCTCGCCCGAGTGGTGGGTCGCCAACGTCAAGCCGGGGCGGGTTCTCTTCGAGATGTCCTTCCCCAACGAGCAGATCGCGCGAGAGGCTATGCGTCGCGCGATCCACAAGCTCCCGATGAAGTGCCGCATTGTTACGCGCGAAGTGGGTGAATCCTGATGGCAGCGGGCGTTAAGGCGACCGAGCTGCGTGAGCTCTCCGAGGAGGAGCTGGTCACGAAGCTGCGGGAGGCCAAGGCGGAGCTGTTCAACCTCCGCGTGCAGGCCGCAACCGGGCAGCTGGACAACAACCGACGGCTGCAGGTCATCCGTCGGGAGATCGCCCGGATCTACACGATCATGCGTGAGCGCGAGCTGGGGCTCTCGGCCGCGCCGACTGAGGTGACTGCATCATGAGCGAGAACACCACCGCCGCCGCGCGGGCCCGCCGTAAGGTGCGTGAGGGCCTCGTGGTCAGCGACAAGATGGACAAGACCCTCGTGGTCGAGGTCGAGGACCGGGTCAGGCACGCGCTGTACGGCAAGATCATGCGCCGGACCAGCAAGCTGAAGGTGCACGACGAGCAGAACTCCGCCGGGATCGGCGACCGGGTCATCATCATGGAGACCCGGCCGCTCTCCGCCACTAAGCGTTGGCGGCTCGTGGAGATCCTCGAGAAGGCCAAGTAGCGAAGGCTCGAGCTCGGCCGGCAAGGTCGGGCGCAGGTTCCGCCAGGCTCCGGCCGCCTCCGGGCGGCCGGAGAACCGGCAGACATAGGAGATAGACGTGATTCAGCAGGAGTCGCGACTGCGCGTCGCCGACAACACGGGTGCCAGGGAGATCCTGTGCATCCGGGTTCTCGGTGGCTCCGGTCGGCGCTACGCGAGTATCGGCGACGTCATCGTGGCCACGGTCAAGGACGCGATCCCCGGTGCCGGTGTGAAGAAGGGCGACGTCGTCAAGGCTGTCGTCGTTCGCACGGCCAAGGAGAGGCGGCGGCCGGACGGCTCGTACATCCGCTTCGACGAGAACGCCGCCGTCATCATCAAGGACGGTGGGGACCCGCGCGGTACCCGTATCTTCGGCCCAGTGGGTCGGGAGCTGCGGGACAAGCGGTTCATGAAGATCATCTCTCTCGCGCCGGAGGTGTTGTGACCGTGAAGGTCAAGAAGGGCGACACGGTCGTCGTCATCGCCGGCAAGGACAAGGGTGCCAAGGGTAAGGTCATCGTGGCCTACCCGCGGCAGGACAAGGTCCTGGTCGAGGGCGTGAACCGGGTCAAGAAGCACACCCGCATCAGCACCACCCAGCGTGGCGCCAAGACCGGTGGCATCGTCACCCAGGAGGCCCCGATCCACGTCTCGAACGTGCAGGTCCTGGACTCCGAAGGGAAGCCGACCCGGGTCGGTTACCGGATCGACGACAACGGCCAGAAGGTCCGCATCGCGCGTAGCACCGGTAAGGACCTGTGATGACCACGGCTACCGAAACCAAGACCCTGCCGCGCCTCAAGGAGCGGTACCGCAACGAGGTCGTGGCGAAGCTGCAAGAGCAGCACAACTACGGCAACCCCATGCAGGTGCCCGGCCTGGTCAAGATCGTCGTCAACATGGGCGTCGGCGAGGCCGCTCGGGACGCCAAGCTGATCGACGGCGCGGTCCGCGACCTGGCCACGATCACCGGCCAGAAGCCGCTGGTGCGGCGGGCGACCAAGTCCATCGCGCAGTTCAAGCTCCGCGAGGGCATGCCGATCGGCGCGAAGGTGACCCTGCGCGGCGACCGGATGTGGGAATTCCTGGACCGGCTCCTGTCGATCGCGCTGCCGCGTATCCGCGACTTCCGCGGCTTGGACGGGCGCAAGCTCGACGGGCACGGCAACTACACGTTCGGTCTGACCGAGCAGTCGGTGTTCCACGAGATCGACCAGGACCGGATCGATCGCCAGCGGGGCATGGACATCACGGTGGTCACGACCGCCACGACCGACGACGAGGGCCGGGCGCTGCTCAAGCTCCTGGGCTTCCCGTTCAAGGAGAACTGAGATGGCCAAGAAGGCGCTGATCATCAAGGCGGCTGCGAAGCCGAAGTTCTCGGTTCGCGCGTACACCCGCTGCCAGCGGTGCGGGCGTCCGAAGGCGGTCTACCGCAAGTTCGGGCTCTGCCGGGTGTGCCTCCGGGAGATGGCCCACCGCGGTGAGCTGCCCGGCGTGTCCAAGGCTTCCTGGTAATAGCTCAGCGCGCACTGCGCGTTGGCTGAACTGTCTCTTCGCCGTAGGCCCCTGGCGATGCCTGGGGAACCCCGGCGAGAAAGGTTGACGAATTCATGACGATGACCGACCCGATCGCAGACATGCTCACGCGTCTGCGTAACGCCAACCAGGCGTACCACGACCGGGTGACGATGCCCTACTCGAAGATCAAGGCGAACATCGCCGAGGTCCTCAAGGCCGAGGGTTACATCGCCACCTGGTCGGTCGAGGAGCCCGAGGAGGGCGCCGTCGGCAGGCGACTGGTCGTCGAGCTGAAGTACGGCCAGAGCCGGGAGCGGAGCCTGGCCGGCATCAAGCGCGTGTCCAAGCCCGGTCTCCGGGTTTACGCCAAGTCGGACGGGCTCCCGCGGGTGCTCGGCGGGCTGGGCGTGGCGATCATTTCGACGTCCCAGGGGCTGCTCACCGACCGGCAGGCCCGCAAGCGGAGCGTTGGCGGGGAAGTCCTCGCCTTCGTCTGGTAACGGGAGACAGGTAGAAATGTCGCGTATTGGACGTAAGTCGATCCCGGTGCCAGCCGGCGTCGACATCACGATCGAGGGCCAGACCGTGAAGGTCAAGGGCCCCAAGGGCGAGCTGAGCCACGTCCTCGCCGAGCCGATCAAGGCGGAGCGGGGCGAGGACGGCGCGCTGCACGTCAACCGGCCCAACGACGAGCGCAAGGCCAAGGAACTGCACGGCCTGAGCCGTACGTTGATCGCCAACATGATCGTCGGGGTGACCGAGGGCTACCGCAAGAGCCTCGAGATCGCCGGCACCGGTTACCGCGTCACCGCCAAGGGCAAGGACCTGGAGTTCGCGCTCGGGTTCTCGCACCCGGTGCTGGTGCCCGCCCCGGAAGGCATCGCCTTCACGGTGGAGAGGCCGACCCTGTTCCACGTGGCCGGCATCGACAAGCAGCAGGTCGGTGAGGTCGCCGCCAACATCCGGAAGATCCGTCCGCCGGAGCCCTACAAGGGCAAGGGCGTGAAGTACCAGGGCGAGGTCATCCGCCGCAAGGCTGGAAAGGCAGGTAAGAAGTGAGCGCCACGCTGCTCAAGCGCCGCCGCGGCGTCGCCGCCAAGCGCGCCGTCGGGCGTGCGCGCCGACACTTCCGGGTCCGCAAGAACGTCAGCGGCACCACCGAGCGTCCCCGCCTGGTCGTCACCCGCTCCCTGCGGCACATCGTCGCCCAGATCGTGGACGACACCAAGGGTCACACCTTGGCGTCGGCCTCGAGCCTGGACGCCTCGCTGCGCGGCGCCGAGGGCGACAAGAGCGCCCTGGCCGGCAAGGTCGGCGCCCTGCTCGCCGAGCGGGCCAAGACCGTCGGCGTGTCGAAGGTCGTCTTCGACCGCGGCGGCAACCGGTACGCGGGGCGTGTCGCCGCGCTTGCCGATGCCGCCCGCGAAGCCGGGCTCGAGTTCTAGAAACCCCGTCACGAGAGATAAGGAAGGCTGCTGATGCCAGGTCAACAGCGCCGTGGCGGCGGGTCCGGTGGCAACGAGGGTGGTCGCCGCGACAACCGCCGTGAGGGCGGCCGCGGAAACGCGCCCGCCGAGAAGACCCCGCACCTCGAGCGGGTCGTCGCGATCAACCGCGTCGCCAAGGTCGTGAAGGGTGGTCGTCGCTTCAGCTTCACCGCCCTGGTGATCGTGGGCGACGGCGACGGCACCGTCGGTGTGGGCTACGGAAAGGCCAAGGAGGTGCCCGCGGCGATCGCCAAGGGTGTCGAGGAGGCCAAGAAGCACTTCTTCAAGGTGCCGCGGATCGGCAAGTCGATCCCGCACCCGGTGCTGGGCGAGGCCGCGGCCGGTGTGGTGCTGCTCAAGCCGGCCTCGGCCGGTACGGGCGTCATCGCTGGTGGTCCGGTGCGTGCCGTGCTGGAGTGCGTGGGCATCCACGACGTGCTCTCCAAGAGCCTCGGCTCGTCCAACCCGATCAACATCGTGCACGCCACGGTGGCGGCTCTGAAGGGGCTCGAGTCCCCGGAGCAGGTCGCAGCCCGTCGTGGCCTGCCGGTCGAGGACGTCGCGCCGGCCGCCATGCTGGCGTCGCGGGCGGGGGTGGCTTCCTGATGGCTCGCCTGAAGGTCACCCAGGTCCGGTCCGTGATCGGGACCAAGCAGAACCAGCGGCACTCGCTGCGTTCGCTCGGTCTCAAGCGGATCAACGACGTGGTGGTCAAGGAGGACCGTCCGGAGATCCGCGGCATGATCTTCACGGTCAACCACCTCGTTAAGGTCGAGGAGGTCGAGTAATGACGATCAAGGTTCACCACCTGCGCCCGGCGCCCGGTGCCAAGACCGCGAAGACCCGCGTGGGTCGCGGTGAGGGCTCCAAGGGCAAGACCGCCGGTCGCGGTACCAAGGGTTCGAAGGCCCGGAAGAACATCTCGGCGGCGTTCGAGGGTGGGCAGATGCCCATCCACATGCGCCTGCCGAAGATGAAGGGCTTCAAGAACAAGTTCAAGGTCGTCTTCCAGGTGGTCAACCTGGACCGGCTCGCCGAACTGTTCCCGAACGGCGGCCAGGTCGGCCCGGTCGAGCTGGTCGAGGTCGGCGCGGTCCGCAAGGGCCAGCCGGTCAAGGTCCTCGGCACCGGCGACCTCGGCGGCGTGGCCCTCCAGGTGTCGGCGCACGGGTTCAGCGCGTCGGCCAAGGAGAAGATCACCGCCGCCGGTGGCTCGGTCACCGAGCTGTAAGGCAGAGGTACCCGTGGCGCCCGCTCAGTTGCTTAGGACTGGGCGGGCGCCATGGTCTACCCGGCCAATGTGCGCCGGGTAACATCGGATTCGGTTTATGTAGCCGGGCACATCTGCCCGGACCGGGAGCGGGCTGTTAGAGTCCCATCCCAGCTATGGATATCGGGCACTCGCCCGGCACCAACCCCGCCCCGCCACGGATCACCGGCGGCCCGCGTCGCGCAGGAGGAAGAAGTTGCTGTCCGCCTTTCTCAGTGCGTTCCGTACGCCTGACCTGCGCAAGAAGCTGCTGTTCACAGTAGGCATCATCGCGGTCTACCGGATGGGCGCCACTCTGCCCAGCCCGGGTGTGTCGTACGGCAACGTGCAGAAGTGTCTCGACACCATCCAGGGCAGCGGCACCGGTGTGCTGAATCTGCTGGATCTCTTCTCCGGCGGCGCGCTGCTGCAGCTGTCGGTCTTCGCGCTCGGCATCATGCCGTACATCACCGCGTCGATCATCCTGCAGCTGCTGACGGTGGTCATCCCGCGGCTGGAGCAGCTCCGCAAGGAGGGCCAGGCCGGCCAGGCGAAGATCACTCAGTACACCCGCTACCTGACGCTGGGCCTGGGCATCCTCCAGTCCTCGGCGTTCGTGGCGCTGGCCCGCTCGGGGCAGCTCTTCCAGGGCCGCTGCGACCAGTTCCCGGTCGTGCCCAAGGGCACCGGCATCCCGGACTGGCTGACCCTGGCCATCCTGGTCATGACGATGACCTCCGGCACCGGCGTGGTGATGTGGCTCGGTGAGCTGATCACCGACCGGGGCGTCGGCAACGGCATGTCCGTCCTGATCTTCACCTCGATCGCGGCCCGGCTGCCCAGCGAGGGCTGGAAGATCAAGACCAGCTCCGGCTGGTGGAAGTTCCTCCTCGTCATCGCCCTGGTCCTGCTGGTCATCACCGCGGTCACCTTCATCGAGCAGGCGCAGCGCCGGATCCCGGTGCAGTACGCCAAGCGCATGATCGGCCGGCGGATGTACGGCGGCACCTCCACCTACATCCCGCTCAAGGTGAACCAGGCCGGTGTCATCCCGGTCATCTTCGCCTCGTCGCTGCTCTACCTGCCGCAGCTCGCGCTCCAGTTCTTCAACCAGACCAACCCGGGCCAGACCCAGGCCTGGATCCAGAACCACATCGTGAAGGCGAGCGCGCCGGAGCACATCGCGATCTACTTCCTGCTGATCATCTTCTTCACGTACTTCTACGTGTCGATCACGTTCAACCCGACCGAGGTCGCGGACAACATGAAGAAGTACGGCGGCTTCGTGCCGGGCATCCGCCCCGGCAAGCCCACCGCCGAGTACCTCGACTTCATCCTCAGTCGGATCACCCTGCCGGGCGCGCTCTACCTGGGCATCATCGCGATCCTGCCGAACTTCTTCTTCATCTGGCTGAACAATCAGCAGTTCCAGAACTTCCCGTTCGGCGGCACCGCTGTGCTCATCATGGTCGGCGTCGGTCTGGAGACCGTGAAGCAGATCGAGAGCCAACTCATGCAGCGGAACTACGAAGGGTTCCTGCGGTAGATGCGACTCGTTCTGGTTGGCCCGCCAGGCGCGGGCAAGGGCACCCAGGCGGAGTTCATCGCCGCCCACCTATCGGTGCCGAAGATCTCGACCGGTGACATCTTCCGGGCCAACGTCTCCCAGGGCACGCCCCTGGGCGTCGAGGCAAAGCGGTTCATGGACGCCGGCAAGCTGGTCCCGGACGAGGTCACCATCAACATGGTGCGGGACCGGCTGGCCGACCCGGACGCCGCCGAGGGCTTCCTGCTCGACGGCTTCCCGCGCACCACGCCGCAGGCCGCCGCGCTGGACAAGCTCCTCGCCGACTTCGGCACCGCGCTGGACCTGGTGTTGGAGCTGGTCGTCGACGACGACGAGGTGATCCGGCGGCTGTCCGGCCGGCGTACCTGCCGGGGCTGCGGCAAGATCTGGCACGTCGAGTTCGACGCCACCACCCGGGACGGCATCTGCGACCGCTGCGGCGCCAAGCTGTTCCAGCGCGACGACGACAAGCCGGAGACCATCGCCGCCCGCCTCCGGGAGTACGCGGAGAAGACGGCGCCGCTGGTCGACTACTACGGCGCGCAGGGCAAGCTCGTCGGCATCGACGCGGCCGGCCCGGTGGAGGACGTCACCGTCCGCGCCATCGACGCCCTGCGCTCGTACGGCGGCTGACGTTCCCGCCGGGGTTCCGGCGGATAGAGTGCGAACAGCGGGGTACGTCCGACGTGCCCCGCTGCTCCGCGCGACGAAAGGTAACGGCTCCGATGCGTCGTCCCCAGCTGGACATCCAGCTGAAGACCCCCGACCAGATCGAGAAGATGCGGGCCGCCGGTCTGGTGGTCGCCCGTGCGCTGCGGCTGATGCGGGAGGCGGTCGCCCCCGGCGTCAGCACCGCCGACCTGGACGCGATCGCCGAGTCGACCATCCGCGAGGCCGGCGCGATCCCGTCGTTCCAGGGCTACCACGGCTTCCCGGCGTCCATCTGCTCCTCGGTCAACGAGCAGGTCGTGCACGCGATCCCGTCGTCGCAGCAGGTGCTCCGCGAAGGGGATCTGATCTCGATCGACTGCGGCGCCGTGCTGAACGGCTGGCACGGGGACGCCGCCATCACCGTCGGGGTCGGCGAGGTGGAGCCGGCCCTGCTGAAGATGGCTGTGGTCGCCGAGGACGCGATGTGGGCCGGGATCGCCGCGGCCGCCCGGGGCGCGGCCAGCGGCAAGGGGCGGCTCACCGACATCTCGCACGCGGTGGAGAACGCGGTCCGCAAGGGCGGCCGGTACGGCATCGTCGACGGGTACGGCGGCCACGGCATCGGCACCGAGATGCATCAGGACCCGCACGTGCTCAACCACGGGCGGCCGGGCAAGGGTCCCCGCCTCGTACCCGGGCTGGCGCTGGCGATCGAGCCGATGATCACCATGGGCTCGCCGCGCACGGTGGAACTCGCCGACGGCTGGACCGTGGTGACCCGGGACGGGTCGATGGCGGTGCACGTCGAGCACTCGATGGCACTGCTGGACGATGGCGTCTGGGTGCTGACCGCCGAGGACGGCGGCCGCGCCCGCCTCGGCGGCCTGGTGACCTCTCGCCAGGCGGCCGAGTCCCCGGCCCGCTGACGGCCCACCTTCGACCAGCCTTCGGGTCCGGGAGGCTGCCGGCGCCCGGTCCGGTGCGGGCCCACCCGCCGGGTCCCGGCGGAGGAGCGGCTCGCCCCGCCGTTCTGGGCGGTTGAGCCGCGGGCGCTGTGGAGCTGATGTCGCGAACGCCTCGGCTCGGCCCTGGCGGTGAGGGTCGGCGACGGCGCTCCGGGCCGACCCGTCCCGGTTGTCCGGATCCGATGACCGCTGCAGCGGCCCGGTGGGGGACGGTGGCGGACCGGTGGCATGCTTGCCGGCATGGAGGGGCGGGACGGGATGCGGGCGGCCGACGCGGACCGGCAGCACGCGGCGGAACGGCTCCGGGTCGCGCTCGAAGAGGGCCGGATCGACCTGTACGAGTACGACGAGCGGCTGCAACGGACCTACGGCGCGAAGACGTACGGGGAACTGGGCGAGGTGCTTGCAGACCTTCCCGGACCGGCACCGCTGGAGCGCTCGGCGCTGGCGCCGCGTCAGCCGGACCCGGCCCACGTCGCCGCGGCCGGGCCCGTGCCGCCGCCGGCGGCGCCGGCGTCCGGACCGGTGCCGTCCGGCGTCCGGACCGGCTGGCTGCTCGAGGTGTGGATGCCCTGGCTGCGGGTGGCGGCGATCCTGAGCGCGATCTGGGTGCTGTCCGCCGTCGGCGCCCGGGAACTGGTCTTCTTCTGGCCGCTCTGGGTGGTCGGGCCGTGGGGCGCACTGCTGCTGATGCGGACGGCGGGCGGCCTGACGACGGGTGAGCCTCGACACTGGGACCGCCGGCGGGACCGCCGCCGGGCCCGCCGGCAGGCCCGGCGGGCGGGGGAGCGGTAGCGTCGTCGCTCCTCGTGACGTCGCGCGCGCCGGGTGTCCGTTTTCCCCGGGCGGGTGACGAGCCGGGCGGCCGGTTTGGCGACGGCCGGCAGGCGGGCGTACACTTTCAGATCGGCGCACAGCGTCCACTCCGGCATGCCCGCCCTGCGCTTCGGTGGGAGTCGGAGCCGCGGCTGGCTCGGGCCCGGCGATTTTCGTCGGAGCTCGAGTAAGACGTTGTGGGCCGTCCGGAGTAACCGACGTCAGGACAGCGGAGGACATGCCGAAAAAAGACGGAGCCATCGAGATCGAGGGTCGGGTCATCGAGCCCCTGCCGAACGCCATGTTCCGGGTGGAGCTCGCGAACGGTCACAAGGTCCTGGCTCACATCAGCGGCAAGATGCGGCAGCACTACATCCGCATCCTGCCGGAGGACCGGGTCGTCGTCGAACTCTCGCCGTACGACCTGACCCGCGGGCGCATCGTCTACCGCTACAAGTAAGCCTGACGGCGGCCGGGAACGTCCCCGTGTCCGTCTTCGACGTCCGGCGTCGCGCGTCGCGCGTCTCCGGGCCAGATGGGAAGTAAGGCAACCGTGAAGGTCAAGCCGAGCGTCAAGAGGATCTGCCAGAAGTGCCGGGTTATCCGCCGGCACGGCCGGGTCATGGTCATCTGCAGCGACCCGCGCCACAAGCAGCGCCAGGGCTGAACCATTTCCGCCGGCCGTGACACGGCCGGTCGGATCGGTCCGGGCGTCGCAGATCCCGACAGCACATCACCAGCTCGTCCCAGCCGCGAGCGGTACGCAGCGCGTACCACCTCGTGGTTGACCCCCGGTCGGAGGCCGGGGCCCGCTCGGGCAGCGGCCGATCCCGGTCGCCGGCGCTGACAAGCGCCGGAAAGACGGGAGACGCCGGTAGCGGGGAGGGACGGGTCCACACCTCCGCCACAACATCACGAGGAGTACGCCCGCACATGGCACGTCTAGTCGGCGTGGACCTCCCCCGCGAAAAGCGGCTGGAGATCGCGCTCACCTACATCTTCGGGGTCGGTCGTACCCGCGCCCTGGAGACGCTCGCTGCCACCGGCATCTCGCCGGACAAGCGCGCTCGGGACCTCACGGACGAGGAGCTGGTCCAGCTCCGCAACCACATTGAGGGCAACTACAAGGTTGAAGGCGACCTGCGCCGCGAGGTCGCCTCTGACATCCGCCGCAAGGTCGAGATCGGCTGCTACGCCGGCATCCGGCACCGCCGGGGCCTGCCCGTGCGTGGCCAGCGGACCAAGACCAATGCGCGGACCCGGAAGGGCCCGAAGCGGACCGTCGCCGGCAAGAAGAAGCCCGGCAAGAAGTAACTAGGAGCGCACAGACTTATGCCACCGAAGGCTCGTGCCGGAGCCGCTGTCAAGAAGGTCCGGCGCAAGGAACGCAAGAACGTCGCCCACGGGCAGGCGCACATCAAGAGCACCTTCAACAACACCATCGTGTCCATCACGGACCCGACCGGTGCGGTCATCTCCTGGGCCTCCGCGGGCCAGGTTGGCTTCAAGGGCTCCCGCAAGTCGACCCCGTTCGCCGCGCAGCTCGCCGCCGAGGCCGCCGCGCGTCGGGCGATGGAGCACGGCATGCGCAAGGTCGACGTGTTCGTCAAGGGTCCCGGCTCCGGCCGGGAAACCGCCATCCGTTCGCTGCAGGCCGTGGGCCTCGAGGTCGGTCAGATCGCCGACGTCACCCCGCAGCCGCACAACGGGTGCCGTCCGCCGAAGCGTCGCCGGGTCTGAGAGGTTAGAGAGAGATGGCTCGTTACACCGGTGCTGACTGCCGCCGTTGCCGGCGGGAGAAGATGAAGCTGTTCCTCAAGGGCAGCAAGTGCGATGGTCCGAAATGCCCGTTCGAGTCCCGGCCGTTCCCGCCCGGGCAGCACGGCCGCGGTCGGACCAAGGAGACGGAGTACCTGCTCCAGCTCCGTGAGAAGCAGAAGGCCCGCCGCGTCTACGGCGTGCTGGAGAAGCAGTTCCGCGGTTACTACGAGGAGGCCGTGGCCAAGCAGGCCAAGACCGGTGAGGTCCTCCTGCAGATCCTCGAGTCGCGGCTGGACAACGTTGTTTACCGGGCTGGCTATGCGCACTCGCGTGACATGGCCCGCCAGCTGGTCAAGCACGGCCACTTCGTGGTGAACGGCAAGAAGGTCGACATCCCGTCGTACCGCGTCAAGGAGCACGACATCATCGAGGTCCGGGGCAAGAGCAAGGAACTCACCCCGTTCGTCGTCGCGCAGGCCCAGGCGGGTTCGCGGGCGGTTCCGGCCTGGCTCGAGGCCATTCCGAGCCAGATGAAGGTGCTCGTGCACTCGCTCCCGGCCCGGCAGGTCATCGACACGCAGGTCCAGGAGCAGCTGATCGTCGAGCTCTACTCCAAGTAGGGGTTCGTTGCGGTGGCCCGCCCCCCGGGGCGGGCCACCGGAACAGTTTGTGTCGTGGGCGTCAAATAGCGGGCGTCCCGGAAGAGAAGAGAAGAAATGCTCATCAGCCAGCGACCGTCTCTCTCCGAAGAGTCGATCAACGAGACCCGCTCCCGGTTCACCATCGAGCCGCTGGAGCCGGGCTTCGGCTACACCCTGGGCAACTCGCTGCGTCGTACGCTGCTGTCGTCCATCCCGGGCGCGGCGGTCACGTCGATCAAGATCGACGGGGTGCTGCACGAGTTCACCACGATCCCCGGTGTCAAGGAGGACGTGGTCGAGCTCGTCATGAACATCAAGGAGCTCTGCGTCAGCTCCGAGCACGACGAGCCGGTCAGCATGTACCTGCGCAAGCAGGGCCCGGGCGACGTGACCGCCGGTGACATCCAGCCCCCGGCCGGTGTCTCGGTGCACAACCCGGACCTGAAGCTCGCCACCCTGAACGGCAAGGGCCGGCTCGACATGGAGCTCACCGTCGAGCGGGGCCGGGGCTACGTCACGGCCGCGCAGAACAAGCAGGCCGGCGCCGAGATCGGCCGGATCCCGGTCGACTCGATCTACTCGCCGGTGCTCAAGGTGACGTACCGCGTCGAGGCGACCCGCGTCGAGCAGCGGACCGACTTCGACCGGCTGATCATCGACGTCGAGACCAAGCCGTCGATGGGCCCGCGTACCGCGCTGGCCTCGGCCGGCTCGACGCTGGTGGAGCTCTTCGGGCTGGCCCGGGAGCTGGACGAGACCGCCGAGGGCATCGACATCGGGCCGTCCCCGCAGGACGCCCAGCTGGCGGCGGACCTGGCCCTGCCGATCGAGGAGCTGGACCTCACCGTCCGCTCCTACAACTGCCTCAAGCGCGAGGGCATCAACTCCGTTGGTGAGCTCATCGGGCGTACCGAGGCCGACCTCCTCGACATCCGGAATTTCGGTCAGAAGTCGATCGACGAGGTCAAGATGAAGCTCGCCGGGATGGGTCTCGGGCTGAAGGACTCGGCTCCGAACTTCGACCCGGCGCACGTCGTGGACGCCTTTGGCGAGGCCGACTACGACACCGACGACTACCGCGAGACCGAGCAGCTCTAGTCCGCGCTGCCGCCACACCTGAGGAGCACCAAGCATGCCCACGCCCACCAAGGGCCCCCGCCTCGGCGGCAGCCCCGCGCACGAGCGGCTGATGCTGGCCAACCTGGCCATGTCGCTGTTCCAGCACGGCAAGATCAAGACCACCGAGACGAAGGCCCGGCGGCTGCGTCCGCTCGCCGAGCAGCTCATCACCAAGGCCAAGCGCGGTGACCTCGCCTCGCGGCGGCGGGTGCTGGGTGTCGTCAAGGACAAGGACGTGGTCTACGCCCTGTTCGACCAGATCGCGCCCCGGTACGCCAACCGCAACGGCGGCTACACCCGGATCGTGAAGACCGGCCCGCGCAAGGGCGACAACGCTCCCATGGCGATCATCGAACTGGTCGAGGAGCTGCAGGTCGCCGAGCCCAAGGTGAACAAGAAGACCGCCGCACGCAAGGCGGCGCAGCAGGACAAGGTCGAGGCGCTGGCTCCGGCCGAGGAGGCCCCGCAGGCGGCCCAGGCCGACCAGGACTCCGAGGCGCCGGTCTCGGCGTCCGGTGACACCGACGCCGCCCGCGAGGACAGCGACGAGGCCACCGAGAACAAGGCCTGAGCACAGGCAGCATCGCCGGGCCCGGCATCCCTTCCTGGGGTGCCGGGCCCGACGCCGTGAACGGGAGGTACGAGGTGGACGAGCGGACCCGGCTGCGGCTGGACGTCTCGTACGACGGCACCGACTTCTCCGGCTGGGCCGCCCAGCCGACCCGGCGTACGGTCGCCGGTGTCCTCACCGGGACGCTGGACCTGGTCCTCGGCGCGGGCACCGCGACCGGGTTGACCGTGGCCGGCCGGACGGATGCCGGCGTGCACGCCACCGGGCAGGTCTGTCACCTCGACCTGCCCAGCGGCGTCTGGCGGGAGCACGACGGGCGGCTGCTGCGCCGGCTGGCCCGGCTGCTCCCCACCGACGTGCGGGTACGCGCGATGACCGAGGTGCCCGCCGACTTCGACGCCCGCTTCTCGGCGACCTTCCGCCGCTACGAGTACCGGGTCACCGACGCGCCGTGGGGCGCCGAGCCGCTGCGCCGGCGGGACACCCTGGCCTGGCCCAAGCCGCTCGACCTGGCAGCGCTGAACGCCGCCGCGGCCGGCCTCGTCGGGGAGCACGACTTCGCCGCGTACTGCCGGCGGAAGGAGAACGCCACCACGCTGCGCGAGGTGACCCGGCTGGACTGGCGGCGGGACCCGGACGGGATCCTGGTCGCCACCGTCCAGGCCGACGCCTTCTGCCAGGCGATGGTGCGCAGCCTGGTCGGCGCGATGCTGGTGGCCGGGGACCGCCGCCGCCCCGTCGAGTGGCCGGCGAGCCTGCTCACCCGCCGGGAACGTTCCAGCGAGGTCACCGTGGCCGCGGCGCACGGGCTGACCCTGGTCGCGGTCGGTTACCCCGACGACCCGGCCGAGTACGCCCGCCGCGCCGACCTGACCCGCCGGCTCCGGGTGCCGGTCGTCGAGGGCTGACGGTTCGCGGTCGCCGGCCACGGGGGCGGCGGGCCGCCGTGTCGGTGGTCAGTTGCCGGGAAGCTGCTGGCCGCGGGTGCCCTGCTGGGTGGCGGTGCCGTTCGGCGGGGCGTCGGTGGGCTGGCTGGCCACGCCGCCGTTCGCCCGCCGCTCCAGCACCCCGCGGTTGAGGTGCACCTCGATCATGTCGTACAGGATCTCGCGAACCTTGGCGTCGGTGGCGCTGATCCGCTCCCCGTCGGCCCGGGTCACCACGCAGTACGCGATGTAGTGGCCGCGTACCTGCCAACCGACCCGTGCGGCCGCGTTCGCCACGGCCTCGGTGCCGTCGCCGGCCGGCATGCCCCCGAAGCGGCCCTGCCGCTCGTCGAGTATCTGCCGGATCCGGTCGCGGGCCCGCTGGGCGCTGGCCAGGTCGGTCAGGTTGAACAGCCCGGCGGTGAGCAGGTGGTCGTTGTCCGGGGAGCGGAGGGTGGCCCGGACCACCTGGTTGCAGCCGAGCCGGACCAGGAGGTCGGCCACCTCACCGGCCGCCGCGACCGCGCAGCTGCCGCTGGAATCGGTCTTGAGTACCCGGTAGGCCGGCTGGCCGTCGGTGACCACCAGTGCCGTGCCGGGGAAGACCTCCTTGGCGGTCAGCGCGAGCTGGTCGGTGTCCCGGGAGTTGAGGTCGGACCCGTCGTCCGGCGCGGCCGACTGCTCCACCACGGGCTGGTTGGTCGGCGCGGTGCCCTGCGGCGTGGCGGCCCGGTCCTGGAGCACGGCGGCGGCGGCCAGCCCGCAGAGGGCGAGCAGCATCAGGACGGCCGCGCCGCCGATCAGCACCTGCCAGGTCCGGCCGCCCCGGCGGTTGCGGTCGGCGCGACGGGACCGGGGCAGGCCCAGCGGCTGACTCGTGTCGTACACCTGGGTCCGGGGCGCCGCCGTGCGCGGGTCGGACGTCGCCGCCGGGGGGTGCGGTGCGCTGGTGGGCGCCGGCGGCGCTACCGGGACGGTCGCCCGGGCCGGTGGCGCAAGTAACGGGGCGGGGAAACGGGACGGGGAGGGCCCCGCGGGCGGAGGCGCACCGGCGCCGAGCATCGACGGGTCGGACCCGTGCTCCGGGTACTCCAGGAAGGCGTCCTCATCGGACTCGTACCGATACACCATGTGGCACACAGTAGGACTGATCGTCCCTTTAGGGGGTAATATTGGGGAATTCCGGCGGAGGTGGCGTTTCTTGCTGTGCGTCACGCCGTCGACCGGCCCCCGTCGGGTCGGTGCGACAATGCCGGACGTGACCGGCGACCACTACTTCACCGCTGAACCCACGACCGCCGCCCAGCCGCGCGAGGTCGAGTTCTCCGTCGCCGGGCGCGACTTCACCCTCACCTCGGCCGGGGGCGTCTTCTCCGCCGACCGCCTCGACCCCGGCACCGCGGTGCTGCTGCGCAAGGCGGAGCTGCCGTCCACCGACGCCGCCGGTCCGCTGCTCGACCTGGGGTGCGGGTTCGGCCCGATCACCTGCGTGCTCGCCACCTGCGCCCCGGACGCCACCGTCTGGGCGGTCGACGTCAACGAACGGGCCCGCGAACTCACCGCCGCCAACGCCGCGCGGGTCGGCGCGGCCGACCGGGTGCGGGTGGCGGCCCCGGACGACGTCCCGGCGGATCTCGCCTTCGCCGAGCTCTGGTCCAACCCGCCGATCCGGATCGGCAAGGCCGAGCTGCACGAGCTGCTGCGCCGCTGGCTGCCCCGGCTTGCTCCGGACGGCGTCGCCTGGCTGGTCGTCGCCCGGCACCTCGGCGGCGACTCGCTGCACCGCTGGCTCGTCGAGGAGGGCTGGCAGGTGGACCGGCGCGCCAGCCAGAAGGGCTACCGGGTGTTGCGGGTCACCCGGTAATCGAGTGTCGCCCGCCCCGGCCGCTCGGGCAGGATGCCCGCGTGGGATACGTGGATGTGGCGGGGGTCGGGCACATCCTGCCCGACGGCCGGGAACTCTTCGCCGAGGTGTCGTTCCGGGTCGGTGAGGGTGCCAAGGTCGCCCTGGTCGGCCCGAACGGCGCCGGGAAGACCACCTTGTTGCGAATGGTCGCCGGGGACCTGCCGGTGAAGACCGGGGTCGTCGCCCGCGCCGGTGGTCTCGGCGTGATGCGGCAGTTCATCGGCATGATCGGCGACGAGTCGACGCTCGCCGACCTGGCGCTCTCGCTGGCGCCGCCAGCGCTGCGCGACGCCGGCCGCCGGCTCGCCGACACCGAGACGGCCATGCGGGCGGCCGAGCTGCGCGGCAAGTACAGCACCGCCGCCGGCAAGGCCCAGCTGGCGTACGCGGACGCGCTGGCCGCCTGGGGCGAGGCCGGCGGGTACGACGTCGAGGTGCTCTTCGACACCGTCACCACCATCGTGCTCGACCTGCCCTGGGACGCCGCCCGGGAACGTCCGGTCCGGACCCTCTCCGGCGGCCAACAGAAGCGCTTCGCCCTGGAACTGCTGCTGCGCGGCACCGAGGAGGTGCTGCTCCTCGACGAGCCGGACAACTTCCTCGACGTGCCCGGCAAGCGCTGGCTGGAGGCGCGGCTGCGCGAGTCCGGCAAGTCGGTGCTCTACGTCTCGCACGACCGGGAGCTGCTGGCGCAGACCGCCGACCGGGTGGTCGCGGTGGAGGGCGGCAGCGCCTGGGTGCACCCGGGTGGCTTCGCCAGCTGGCACGACGCCCGGACGGCCCGGCACGCCCGCCTCGACGAGCTGCGCAAACGCTGGGACGAGGAGCACCAGAAGCTGCGCGAGCTGGTGCTGATGTACAAGCAGAAGGCCGCGTACAACTCCGACATGGCGTCGCGCTACCAGTCGGCGCAGACCCGGTTGCGCAGGTTCGAGGAGGCCGGGCCGCCGCCCGTACCCCCGAAGGACCAGGACATCCGGATGCGCCTGTCCGGCGGGCGGACCGGCAAGCGCGCGGTGATCTGCGAGCAGCTCGAGCTGGACGGCCTGACCTACCCCTTCGACCTGGAGCTCTGGTACGGCGACCGGGTCGCCGTGCTGGGCGCCAACGGGACGGGCAAGTCGCACTTCCTGCGGCTGCTGGCCCGGGGTGGCACCGACCCGGACCCGGCCAACGGCCCGGTCGACGGCGCGGCCGCGTTGGCGCCGGTCACCCATGACGGGGTGGTCCGGCTCGGCGCGCGGGTCCGCCCCGGGCACTTCTCGCAGACCCACGACCGGCCGGAGCTGATGGCGAAGAACCTCGTCGAGATCCTCTGGCGGGGTGACGACCACCGGGCCGGGATGGACCGGCACGGGGCGATGGCGGTGCTGAGCCGGTACGAGCTGGCCGGGCAGGGCGACCAGCGCTTCGGCACCCTCTCCGGCGGGCAGCAGGCCCGCTTCCTGGTGCTGCTGCTGGAGTTGTCCGGGGCGACCCTGCTGCTGCTGGACGAGCCGACCGACAACCTCGATCTGGCCTCCGCCGAGGCGCTGGAGGCGGGGCTGGCCGCGTTCGAGGGAACGGTCGTCGCGGTGACCCACGACCGGTGGTTCACCCGATCGTTCGACCGGTTCGTGCTGTTCGGGGGCGACGGCGAGGTGGTGGAGACCCCGGAGCCGGTCTGGGACGTGAGGTGACCGGCGCCGGGTGCCGTGGAGTGGTGGGCGACTGCCCGGTGGCCCCCGACGGGCGGGCATAGGGTGGATCTCGTGACTGAGATGACCTTCCGCCGGCTGGGCGACTCCGGACTCGTGGTGTCCGTGGTCGGCATCGGCTGCAACAACTTCGGCCGCAAGCTCGACCTCGACGGCACCCGGGCGGTGGTCGATGCCGCCCTCGACGCCGGGATCAACTTCTTCGACACCGCCGACATCTACGGCGAGCCGCAGGGCGCCTCCGAGGAACTGCTCGGCCAGGCGCTCAAGGGCCGCCGGGACGACGTGGTGGTCGCCACCAAGTTCGGCATGGACATGCACGGCCTCAACGGGCCCGACCACGGCGCCCGGGGGGCCCGCCGCTACATCGCCCGCGCCGTCGAGGCGTCGCTGCGCCGGCTCGACACCGACCACATCGACCTGTACCAGATGCACGAGCCCGACCCGGGCACCCCGATCGACGAGACGCTCGCCGCGCTGGACGACCTGGTCCGCGCCGGCAAGGTGCGCTACCTCGGCAACTCCAACTTCGCCGGCTGGCAGATCGCCGACGCCGACTGGACCGCCTCGTCCCAGGGCCGGGCCCGCTTCATCTCCGCACAGAACCACTACTCGCTGCTGGAGCGGTCCGTCGAGGCCGAGGTCATCCCCGCGTGCGAGCGGTTCGGCCTCGGCATGCTGCCGTTCTTCCCGCTGGCCAACGGCCTGCTCACCGGCAAGTACAAGCGCAGCGAGGCGCCGCCCGCCGGCAGCCGGCTCGCCGGCGGCGGCCGGTACGCCGAGCGCCTGGCCGCCGCGGACTGGGACACCATCGAGGCGCTCGAGGCGTACGCCGCGGCGCGTGGGATCACTCTGCTCCAGGTGGCCATCGGCGGGCTGGCCGCCCGCCCGGCGGTGACCTCGGTGATCGCCGGCGCCACCACGCCCGAGCAGGTACGCGCCAACGCCGAGGCGGGCACCTGGCAGCCCACCGACGAGGACCTGGACGCCCTCGACGCCATCCTCTGACCTACCCGGTCCGCCAGCTTTCGCACTGCCGGACGGGACCACCGCGAGAGCGTGATACCTCAGGGGCATCGTGATGCCTTTGAGGTATCACGCTTTTTCGGGGATCGGCCGGTCGCCGGTCAACTGGACAGCATGGCGTGAGCGGTCCGTCACGCGCTGCCCTCACCGTCGACATGCGACGGCCAGTGGGAAATCCGCACCCCGGCCCTTGGCGGATCCGCCCATCCGTCGTACGGTAGGCCGCAAGTGACCCACGGGAGCCCGGTGCGCCGGGCTGAGAGGGGGGCTGAAGCCCCCGACCGTCGAACCTGATCCGGGTAATGCCGGCGCAGGGAGGAGCGTTGCCGTGCCGTCCCTGGGACGACTGCATCTGATCACCGACACCCGGCCCGGGCGGGACCCGCTCGCCGTGCTGCGCGCCGCCCTGCCGGTGGCCCGCGCCGAACTGGTCGTCCAGGTCCGCGTCGAGGACGACGCCACCGACCGGGAGACGTACGAGCTGGCCCGCCGGGTGGTCGCGCTCTGCCGGCCGTACGCGGCGACGTGCCTGGTCAACGACCGGCTGCACGTGGCGCTCGCGGTCGGCGCCGCCGGCGGCCACGTCGGCGCGGAGGACCTGCCGGTACGGGCGGCCCGCCGGGTGCTCGGCTCCGGCGCCGTGCTCGGGGCGACCGCCCGGGAGCCGGGGAGCGCCGCCGCGGCGGCCGCCGCCGGGGCCAGCTACCTGGGCGTGGGCCCCTGCCACCCCACCGGCACCAAGACCGGGCTGCCCGACCCGATCGGCCCCGACGGAGTGCGCGCGGTCGCCGAGGCGGTGGACGTGCCGGTGATCGCCATCGGCGGGGTGACCGCCGCGCGCGTGCCGGCGCTGCGGGCCGCCGGGGCGTACGGGGTGGCGGTGGTCGGAGCGCTCTCCGGGGCCGCGGATCCCACCCGAGCCACCGCCGCCCTGCTCGGGGCGCTGACGTGCTGACCCGACCGGACGTCGCCGTGGTGGGCGCGGGACCGGTCGGGCTGGCCGTCGCCTGGCGCTGCGCGACGCGCGGGCTGCGGGTGGTCGTGCACGATCCGGCCCCGGGCTCCGGGGCGTCGCACGTCGCGGCCGGGATGCTCGCGCCGGTCGCCGAGGCGTACTTCGGGGAGCACGAGCTGACCGGGCTGCTCGCCGAGTCCGCCGCCCGCTGGCCGGGCTTCGCCGCCGAGCTGGCCGAGGCCGCCGGCACCGGCTTCGGGTACCGCACCGAAGGCACCCTCGTCGTCGGGCTCACCGGCGACGACCTGGCCGAGGCGCGCCGGCTGTGGTCGTACCAGCAGGGGTGGGGGCTGCCGATCACGCCGCTGCGCCCGTCGGAGCTGCGGGAGCGCGAGCCGGCGCTGGCGCCGCGGGTGCGCGGCGGCGCGGTCGCCCCCGGCGACCACCAGGTCGACCCGCGGCGGCTGGTCGCCGCGCTGCGCACCGCGGCCGTGCGGGCCGGTGCGGCGCTGGTGCCCGGCGCGGTCCACCGGCTCGCCGACCTGGACGCGCCGGTCGCCGTGGTCGCCGCCGGCTGCGGCGCCGCCGCGCTCACCGGGCTGCCGGTCCGGCCGGTGAAGGGGCAGGTGCTCCGGCTCCGCGCGCCGGGTCGCGGCACACCGGGCTTCCGGCACGTGATCCGGGGGTACGCCGACGGCGAGTCGGTCTACCTGGTGCCCCGGGACAGCGGCGAGGTGGTGGTCGGGGCGACCGTCGAGGAGCGCACCGACGTCGAGGTCACCGCCGGCGCGGTGCTGCGGCTGCTCCGCGCCGCCGTCGACCTGGTCCCCGAGCTGGCCGAGTACGACCTGGTCGAGGCGTCCGCCGGGCTGCGCCCCGGCACCCCGGACAACGCGCCGATCATCGGGCCGCTACCCGGCCGGCCCGGCGTGCTCGCCGCCACCGGGCACCACCGGCACGGCATCGTGCTCACCCCGGTCACCGCCGACCTGGTCACCGAGCTGATCGTCACCGGCGCGGCGGACCCGCTGCTCGCACCCTTCACCCCGGACCGCTTCGTACCTGAGGAGGAGCGCACGTGGAACTGACGGTGAACGGCGTCGGCCGATGCGTACCGGGTGGGGCCACGGTGGCGGACCTGGTCCGGACGGTCACCGACCAGCGGCGCGGGCTCGCGGTCGCGGTGAACGGCGAAGTGGTGCCGCGCGGCGGCTGGCCGGCGACGGTGCTGCGGGACGGTGACCGGGTCGAGGTGCTCAGCGCCGCCCAGGGCGGGTGAGCGTGGTGACCTTCACGATCGGCGGCGAGACGTTCGGCTCGCGGCTCATCCTCGGCACCGGCGGCGCGGCCAACCTGCACGTGCTGGAGCAGGCGGTCCGTGCCTCCGGCACCGAGCTGGTCACCGTGGCGCTGCGCCGGGTCGACACCGCCCCCGGTACGGCTGGCGGGCTGCTCGACCTGCTCGCCCGGTGCGCGGTGAAGCTGCTGCCGAACACCGCCGGCTGCCACACGGCCGGCGAGGCGGTGAAGGTGGCCCACCTGGCCCGGGAGGCGTTCGACACGGACTGGGTGAAGCTGGAGGTGATCGGCGACGAGCGGACGCTGCTGCCCGACGGGGTGGAGCTGCTGCGCGCCGCCGAGGAACTGGTCGCCGACGGGTTCACCGTGCTGCCGTACACCTCGGACGACCCGATCCTGGCCCGCCGGCTGGCCGACGTCGGCTGCGCCGCGGTGATGCCGGCCGGCGCGCCGATCGGCTCCGGGCTGGGCATCTCGAACCCGCACCACATCCGGCTGATCCGGCGAAGCGTGGACGTGCCGGTGATCCTCGACGCCGGCATCGGCACCGCCTCCGACGCGGCGCTCGCCCTGGAACTGGGCTGCGACGCGGTGCTGCTGGCCAGCGCGGTCACCCGGGCCGCCGACCCGGTGGCGATGGCCACCGCGATGCGGTACGCGGTGGAGGCGGGCCGGCTGGCCTTCGGCGCGGGCCGGATCGCCCGCCGCTTCCACGCCCTCGCCTCCACCACCGACGAGGGAAGGCCCGACCTGTGACCGCCCTGTCCCGCGCGGAATCCTCCGCGCCGTCGGGGCTGGTGGTGCTGACCGACCGTTGGCAGGCGCGCCGGCCGTTGCCCGAGGTGGTCGCGGCGGCGGTGGCCGGGGGAGCGCGGTGGGTGGTGCTGCGGGAGAAGGACCTGCCCCGCGTCGACCGCGCCGCTCTCGCCGCCGAGCTGCGCCCCATCCTCACCGAGGCCGGCGGCACCCTGATCGTCGCGGGCCCCGACCCCCTCGACGGAGACGCCGTGCACCTCCCCGCCGCCGGCCCCTACCCACCACCGCGGCACGGACTCGTCGGCCGCTCCTGCCACGACCAGGCGGAGCTGCGAAGGCTGACCACAGAGGACTACGCCACCCTCTCACCCGTCTTCCCCAGCCGGACGAAGCCGGGCCACGGCCCACCGTTGCACCACGCGGGGCTGCGCGAGCTGATCCAGGTCAGCCCCGTGCCGCTCCTCGCCCTGGGTGGCATCGAGACACCGGACCAGGTACACGCCTGCCTGCAAGCGGGAGCCGGCGGAGTGGCGGTGCTCGGCGCGGTGATGCGAGCAGAAGACCCGGTCGAGGCGGTCACCACGCTGATGACGCCCTTCGCGGCGACGCAGCCGCCAACCCGGAAAGGGCGGGAACCATGACCCCGACGACAGTGCTCACCATCGCCGGCTCCGACTCCGGCGGCGGAGCCGGCATCCAGGCCGACCTCAAGGTCTTCGCCGCCCTCGGCGCGTACGGCACCAGCGTCATCACCGCCGTCACCGCGGAGAACACCCGGGGTGTCGACGCCGTCCTGCCGCTGCCGCCCCGCACCGTCACCGCGCAGCTCGACAGCGTGCTCGGGGACTTCCGGGTACGCGCGGTGAAGACCGGCATGCTCGGCACCCCGGCGGTCGCCGACGCGATCGCCGAGGCGGCGAAGGCGGGACGGCTGCCGAACCTGGTCGTCGACCCGGTCCTCGTCGCCACCAGTGGGCACCGGCTCGGCGTGGTGGAGGCGGTCGAGCGGCTGCTGCCGTACGCGGAGGTGGCGACGCCGAACTGCGCGGAGGCCGCAGCCCTCACCGGACGCCCGGTGACCACCGTCGAGGAGATGGTCGCCGCCGCCGAGGCGCTCGCCGCCGGCGGCCCGGCGCACGTCGTGGTCACCGGCGGCGACGTGGACGCGGCCGGCGAGTCGGTCGACGTGCTGGCCGGTGGCGGGCCGACCACGCTGCTGCGCGCGCCGCGGGTGGCCACCCGGCACCACCACGGCACGGGCTGCTCGTTCTCGGCGGCGGTCGCCGTCCGGCTCGCGGCGGGCGACCCGGTGCCGGTCGCGGTCGCCGCCGCCAAGGAGTACGTCACCCGCGCGCTGACCGGCGCGCGGAACTGGGAGCTGGGCGCGGGACATGGCCCGCTGGACCACTTCGGCTGGTCCTGTTGATCACCAGGGAGGCTGTCATGCAGGCACGTCGCAAGGTCTACGTCGAGGGGTCACGGCCGGACGTCCGGGTGCCGTTCGCCGAGGTCGACCTCACCGGGGACAACCCGCCGGTACGCCTCTACGACACGTCGGGGCCGGGCTCCGACCCCGAGCTGGGACTGCCGCCGCTGCGCGGCCCGTGGATCGCCGCGCGCGGCGACGTCGCCCCGGTGCGCGGCGCGGGAACACCGCTGGCCGGCGCGGACGAGAAGCGGCCCACCCAGCTTGCGTACGCCCGGGCCGGGACGGTCACCCCCGAGATGGAGTTCGTGGCGGTCCGGGAGGGGATGACGCCGGACTTCGTCCGGGACGAGATCGCCGCCGGACGGGCGGTGCTGCCGCTCAACGTCAACCACCCCGAGTGCGAACCGGCGATCATCGGCAAGGCGTTCCTGGTGAAGGTGAACGCCAACATCGGCACCTCGGCGGTCACCTCGTCGATCGCCGAGGAGGTGGAGAAGCTGACCTGGGCTACCCGGTGGGGCGCGGACACCGTGATGGACCTGTCGACCGGCAAGCGGATCCACGAGACCCGCGAGGCGATCGTGCGCAACTCGCCCGTCCCGATCGGCACCGTGCCGATCTACCAGGCCCTGGAGAAGGTCGGCGGCGACCCGGTGAAGCTCAGCTGGGAGGTGTTCCGGGAGACCGTCATCGAGCAGGCCGAGCAGGGCGTCGACTACATGACCGTGCACGCCGGGGTGCTGCTGCCGTACGTGCCCCTCGCGGTGGACCGGGTGACCGGGATCGTCTCCCGGGGCGGCTCGATCATGGCGGCCTGGTGCCTGGCGCACCACCAGGAGAACTTCCTCTACACCAACTTCCGCGAACTCTGCGCGATCCTGGCGCGGTACGACGTGACCTTCTCGCTCGGCGACGGGCTGCGGCCCGGCTCCATCGCCGATGCCAACGACGAGGCGCAGTTCGCCGAGCTGCGCACCCTCGGCGAGCTGACCAGGGTCGCCTGGGAGTACGACGTCCAGGTGATGATCGAAGGCCCGGGTCACGTGCCGATGCACAAGATCAAGGAGAACGTGGACCTCCAGCAGGAGTGGTGCCACGAGGCGCCGTTCTACACGCTCGGTCCGCTGACCACCGACATCGCGCCCGCGTACGACCACATCACCTCCGCCATCGGCGCCGCGATGATCGGCATGTTCGGCACCGCGATGCTCTGCTACGTCACCCCGAAGGAGCACCTGGGGCTGCCGGACCGGGACGACGTGAAGGCGGGCGTGATCGCGTACAAGATCGCGGCGCACGCGGCCGACCTGGCCAAGGGGCACCCCGGCGCGCAGGCCTGGGACGACGCGCTGTCGAAGGCCCGGTTCGAGTTCCGCTGGTCCGACCAGTTCAACCTCTCGCTCGACCCGGAGACCGCCCGGTCGTACCACGACGCGACGCTCCCGGCGGAGCCGGCGAAGACCGCGCACTTCTGCTCAATGTGCGGGCCCAAGTTCTGCTCCATGAAGATCACCCAGGAGCTGAAGGAGTACGCCGCCCGGGGCATGAAGGACAAGTCGGAGGAGTTCCTCTCCTCCG